>NZ_JBHVER010000008.1:0-91049 GCF_042802195.1 Kitasatospora sp. NPDC057500
CTCTGGATTCGCGCACAAAGCCGGGTGGCGCCGCAGACGGCGCCAACGCAAACGTCGCCCCCCGGGAGCGGGCCCCCCCGGCCGAGTCCTCGGCCGGGTCGACAGCCCCGCCGGGCCCTGACCGGCCCGCGGCCCCGGTGACCGGGGCATCGGGCCGGCCCCGAGGTCCCGAGCACGCTCCAGACAGGAGAATCCCACTCCATGCCGTTCGCCGACACCACGCTCCGCGACGAGTACGCGGCGGCCGTCGAGCGAGTGGCGGGCCGGGTCCTCGACGCCCTCCGGGGTGCCGGGGACCCGGCCGCGCCCACCCGCCCGTCCGCCCCGGGCACGACCCGGCCCACCGCCCGTCCGACGCCCGAGGGGCCCCTCCTGGACGAAGGCCCCCTCTCCAAGGCCGCGTTGGCGGCGGTGCGGGTGCTGGGACCCGACCTCTTCGCCGCCCCGCTGATCGCCGGACTGCCCCTCGACGGGCCGACCGCCGACGCCGCCGCCGAGGCCCTCGACACCTTCCCGATGACCGGCGCCTCCCCTGCGCCCGGAACCACCGCGCCGACACCCCCGGCCCCGCCGGATGCCGCGCTCGCCAACGCCTGGCGCGACCGGGCCACCGCGCGCCTCGTCGAACTGGCGGGCCGCCCCGCCCCGGCGACCGGCCCCGAACCGGTGTGCCCCCCGGAGCCGACGGCGGCCGACTGGCCGCGCTGGTCCGTGGCCATGGCACGACTCTCCGCCCTCGCCCTCCCCCGCCTCGACGGCCCCGTGCACGACCTGGCCCGGCGCCACTCGCTGACACTGGCCCGCGGCGTCACCCGGTCCATGCTCCGCCGCGACTACCGCACCGCCGCCCGGCTCGCCCGCTGGCTGGCCTGGAACGAATCGGTCGGCGGCGCGGCACACCTCGAACTCGGCCCCGTAGTGGACCGGATCCGGGCAGTGGGCGACGGCAGCACCCGCATGTGGCTCGAACTCTCCATCACCAACGGGCTGTCGGGCGGCGAAGCGCCTGCGGATGATGACCGGCCCGGCGACCGGCCGCCCCCGGCCCACGGCCGGAGCGGTGATTCCCCGGACGGAGCGGCAGAATGACGAACGCCCAGATCATCGCCACCGCCCAGCAGGTCGGCTCACAGGCCCTGCGCTGGCTGCACTCCTACTACGACCGCGGGCTCGGCGGCTTCGGCGACGAGGCCACGTTCGACCTCGCCAACCCCAACGACATCTACAAGCCGCTCGGCGAAGTCGCCCTGGCCACCGGCCTGCTGCTGCGCGAGGGAGTCGCCGGCGCCGACGACACCCGGGTCGCCCGCGAGGTCATCGACCTCGCCTGGGCCGAACTGCGCGAGGGGGACCTGCTCTACGACCGGCAGCTGCGCTACCCGCTGATGACCGACCCGCTGGAGGTCTACGTCCACTTCGCGCGGGCCGGCTACCGCCACCGGCCCCTGGAGGAGCAGCTGGCGACGCTGAACCGGCTGCACTCCGTCCGGGCCGCCGAACAACTCCCCAGCCGCCGCCTGGCCTCCGCCAACGCCCGGCGCGTGATCGGCCTGGACCAGCTCGAGGACTGGGACGCGCTGGCCGCCGCCACCTGGCTGGGCGCCACGCCCGAACCGTGGTTGATCGACTGGCTGACCGCCTACTACGTCACCCACTCCGTCTTCCACCTCACCGACTGGGGTGCCCGCCCCGAGTGCCTGTCCCCGCACATCCGCGACTACCTGCGCGACTGGCTGCCGGCCTGGCTCGACGTGTGGCAGGAGGTCGGCCACTGGGACCTGGTGGGCGAACTCCTCATCGTCGCCGCCTGCATCGGCGAGCTGGAGCAGGGCACGACGGGCTGGGCCGCGCTGGCGTCCGCCCAACTGCCCGACGGGCTCCTGCCCAAGGACGCCAACACTGCGACCGAGGGCGATCCCGCCCAGCTGCTCGCCGACCACGGGCACACGGCCGTGGTCGCCGTGGTCGCCGCCACCACCACCCTGGCCCGCGCCCTCGGCGGCACGGCCGGGGCGTCCGCGGGCGCGCCGGTGGTGACGCTCGGCGCGTCGCCGGAGAGCTAGGTGACCGCCCTCGACGCACCCGCGCGAGCGGAGGACAGCGCTTGGGGCGAGCGGGAGTTGGCGGACCTGGTCCGCTCCGCCGGGCCGGGCGCCAGCGCCGTGACGCTCGCCGTGGCGCGGGGCGACCGGCAGGCGGTGCGGTGCGCCGGGCGGCTGGACCACGGCTCCGGCGAGCCCTGTACGCCCGACACCGTCTTCGAACTCGGCTCCATCACCAAGACGTTCACCGCCCTGCTGCTCGCCGAGCTGGCCGCGCGGGGCGAACTCGCCCTGGACGACCCGGTGGAGCGGCACCTCCCCAACGGCTGGCGGCGCGCCGAGGTCCGGCACGGCGGGCCGGTCCGGCTGCTCCACCTGGCCACCCACACCTCCGGCCTGCCGAGGCTGCCGCCCGGGCTGATGAGCAGTGCCGTCGCGGCCTGGGGCAGCAATCCGTACGCCGCGTACGACGAGGGGCGGCTGCGGGAGGGCCTGGCCCGGACCACCGTGCGGCACCGGCCCGGCGAGCGGTTCGGGTACTCCAACTTCGGGGTCGGGCTGCTCGGGCGGCTGCTCACCGAGGCGGGGCGCGGCGCCGGCTACCCGGAACTGCTCGCCGACCGGGTCTGCCGCCCGCTCGGGATGCGCGCCACCACCTGCTCGCCCGACCCGCCGCACCGGGCGATCGGCCACCGGCACGGGCGTCCGCTGCCGCCGTGGCTCATCCCCGGCCTCCCGGGCGCGGGCGCCGTCCGCTCCAGCGGCGCCGACCTGCTCCGGTTCCTGCGGGCGCACCTGCGGCCGGAGGGGGACGGGGCGGTGGGCGCTGGGGCGGAGGGCGCCGGGGCTGTGGGCCTGGGCTCGCTGGGAGGCGCCCTGCGGGAGGTGCAGCGGCCGAGGCTGAGGCTGCCGCGCTCGGGTGACCAGCTCTGCCTGGTCTGGAACCACCGACGCACCCCGGACGGCCGCGACGTCCTCTTCCATTCCGGCGGCACCCGCGGCTGCACCTCGCTCATCGCCTTCTGCCCCCAGACCGCCACCGCCGTCGCCGCCCTCTGCAACGCCGGCCCGACCCGGCGGGACAACTTCGCGCAGGCGGCGTACGACGTGTTCAAGCGGTTCGCCGGGGCGGCGGACGGGGGTGAGGCGGGTGGCGCCGACAGATGACAGATGACAGATATTGAAATCTGTCATCTGTTATCTGATATCTGTCAGTTGTCAGCTGTCAGCCGTCGTTCGTCAGCGCCGCTCGGCGCGTACGGCCGTGTCGGCGTCCCCGCCGGCGCCGACCGCGCGGAGACGGGTGGCGGCGGTGGCGGCGAGCTGCGGCGCGAGGCGGGCCACGTCACGGGAGCCGACCAGTGCGATCAGCGACGGCAGGGCCCAGCGGACCGGTTGCATGCCGCGCAGCCAGGCCTGCGCGTAGACGTGGGCGGAGCGCCGGGCGATGCCGGCGACCAGACGGTCCACCGCCGGCTCCAGCGGATAGGTCTTGTTCGCCGGCCACGGCAGCCGCGAGCGCATCTGCTTGAGCACAGCGTCCTCGTCGGCCCCGCGCACCATGTCGGTGTCGGTCCAGCTCAGATAGCCCACACCGACCTTGACGCCTTCGTGGGCGACCTCGGCGCGGATCGCGTGGGCGAACGCCTCGACCCCGGACTTGCTCGCGCAGTACGCGCTCATCAGCGGCGCCGGAGTGAGCGCGGCCAGCGAGGCGATCTGCAACAGGTAGCCGCGGCTCTCGGCGAGCGCGGGGAGGAAGGCCCGGGCGGTGGCCACACTGCCGAGCAGGTTGACCTCGATCACCCGGCTGAACGCCCGGTGGTCGTTCTGCAGCAGCGGGCCGCCGATCGCGATGCCCGCGTTGGCGACCACGGTGTCGATCCGGCCGTAGTGCTCCTTGATCCGCCCGGCGAGCGCGGTGAGTGCCTCGACGTCGGTGACGTCGGCCTCCCAGGCGGTGGCGTCCGGGCCGCACCGGGCGGCGACGGCCTTGAGCTCCTCCGGCTCCAGGCCCACCAGCGCGACCTTGGCGCCACGGCGGGCGAGGCCACGGGCCAGGGAGGCGCCGACGCCGCGGGCGGCTCCGGTGACGACGGCGACCTGGGCGGAGAGCGGCGGGGTGACGGTCATGCGACGGCGGTCCTCTCGGGGTCGATGGTGCTCGCGGGATCGATGGTGCTCGCGGCTCCGGCTCCGGACTCGGCACCGCCGGAGCGAGCGCCCGGCAGGTGGGCGCTCGCCATCCGGTCGATCTCGGCGGCGATCTCGGCCGGCCTCTCCAGCGGCGCCATGTGGCCGACGCCGGGCAGCAGGAGCAGTCCCTGCGGGTCGGCCAGCGCCGCGACCATCCGGTGCGCGTGCACCGGCGGGGTGAGCCGGTCCTCGGAGCCGACGACCACCGAGGTCGGCGCCGCGAGCCGGGCCAGCCCCGCGCGGACGTCCAACCGCTCCAGCACCCGCGCCCAGTTGGCACGGACGCCGGTCGGGCAGGCGTGCACGATCCGGACCGCCGCCTCGACGCGGCCCGTGGGCACGCCGGCCCCCATGATCGCGTAGCCGAGCGCCGCCCGGGTGACCGGCCCGACCGGCCCCAGTGGCAGCCGCGAGCGCAGGATCCGCCGGTGCAGGAAGCGCCGCACTCCCCTCGATCGCACCGCCCCCGGGACCACCCGCAACTCCTCGACCAGGTCCGACGGCCCGGTGGAGACCAGGACGGCGGCTGCCGTGCGCTCGGCGACCTCGGGCCGGGCGGCGCCCGCCATGACCGTCATGCCGCCCATGCTGTGACCGGCCAGCACGGCCCGCTCCCCCGGCGGGACGGCCCGGGCGAGCACCGCCGCCAGGTCCTCGCCCAGCGCGCGGGTGGAGTAGCGCACGCGACTCGGCGGGACCTCGCTGCGGCCGTGGCCGCGCTGGTCGTAGGCCACCACCCGGTAGCGGTCGGCGAGCCGGTGGATCACCGGCGCCCAGAACAGCGTCGAGCAGGTCCAGCCGTGCGCGAGCACCACGGTCGGCGCGCCGGGCTGCCCGTGCACCTCGACATGCAGCCTGGTCCCGTCGGCCGAGCGGACGTCCAACTCCTCGGCGGGAACGGGCGGGAGGAAGTCGGCGGGGATCGGCGGGCGGCTCATACCAGGACCTCCCCGGCCCCGGCGGCGGTCGCGGGAAGACCCGGCCGGTCCTCCTGACGGAGGATCAGTTCGTACTCGGTGAGGTCGACCTTGCGGGTGGCGCGGCGGAACGCGGTGGTCGATCCCGGCCAGAGCACGGTGTTCTTGCCGCTCCTGTCCTGGTACCAGCTGCGGCAGCCGCCGGTGGTCCAGACGGTACGGTCCATCCGGTGCTGGAGTTCGAGGTTCCAGCGGCGCTGCGCCCGGGCGGTGGGCTGCATGGCGGTCGCGCCGATCTCGTCAAGGGTGGTCAACGCGTCGATCAGATAGTTCAGTTGCGACTCGATCATCAGGATCATCGAGCTGTTGCCGAGGCCGGTGTTGGGGCCGATGACGAAGAAGAAGTTCGGGAAGCCGTGCACGGTGGAGCCGCGCAGTGCTTCCATGCCCTCCTTCCACTCCTCGGCGAAGCTGGTGCCGTTGGCCCCGAACACCTTGGATCCCAGCGGCATGTCGGTGACGTGGAAGCCGGTGCCGAAGACGATCGCGTCCGCCTCGTGCTCGCTGCCGTCGGCGGCGACCAGGGTCGAGCCGCGCACCTCGCGCAGGCCGCCGAACACCACCTCGGTGTTGGCGGCGGCGAGCGCCGGGTAGTAGGTGTTGCTGAGCAGGATGCGCTTGCAGCCGATCCGGTAGTCGGGGGTGAGCCGGGCGCGCAGGGCAGGGTCGGCGATGCCGTCCGCGATGTGCCGTTCGGCGATCCGCTGGACCGTCCTGAGCAGTGCGGGCCGCCGGACGAAGGCGTCCACCTGGAGCTCGCGCAGCGCGAACAGCGCGCCGCGGCGGACCTTGGCGGTGAACGGGAACCGGCCGTGCAGCCACTTCTCCAGCTCGGTGATGGTCCGGTCGCGGCGCGGCAGGACCCAGGCCGGGGTGCGCTGGAAGACCGTCAGCCTGCCGACCTTCGGCTGGATCGCCGGGACGATCTGGGCGGCGGAGGCGCCGGTGCCGACCATCGCGACGCGCTTGCCGGTGAGGTCGAAGTCGTGGTCCCAGCGGGAGGAGTGGAACACCTTGCCCGGGAAGGAGTCCAGGCCGGGCAGGTCGGGGATCTGCGGGTCGGCGAGCGGTCCGGCGGCGGCCACGACGGCATCGGCGGTCCACCGGCCGGCCGTGGTGGTGATCCGCCAACGGGTCCGCTCGACGTCCCAACGCGCTTCGACGACCTCGGTGTTGAAGCGCAGGTGCGGGCGGAGGCCGAAGACGTCGGCGACCTTCTCCAGGTAGGCGCGGATGTCCGGCTGGCCGGAGAAGCTGCGCGGCCAGTCCGGGTTGGGAGCGAAGGAGAAGGAGTAGAGGTGCGAGGGGACGTCGCAGGCGCAGCCCGGGTAGCTGTTGTCGCGCCAGGTGCCGCCGACCGAGTCGGCTCGCTCCAGGACGACGAAGTCGGTGATGCCGGCGCGGCGCAGCCGGACGCCCGCGCCGAGGCCTCCGAAGCCGGAGCCGATCACGGCGACCCGGACGTGCGGGACGGGCTGCTCCCCGGCGGGCCGCGCGTCGGCGGTGGCGTCGAGGGTGGCTGCGTCGGCGTCGGCGTCGGACGCGCTGGGGCGGGGGCGCTTGCTGCTGGATGCCATGCGGCGTCCTCCTGGGGGTGGGGGCCGTGGAGCGCGCTTAGCCGCTGTTCGGAGCGGCGCCGCGGGTCACGCCAACCGCGCCAGCAATCACTGGCGCGATTGGCAGGGTAGCCCTTGCTGACAGTTGATGGAAGAAGCCCGACCGACCCGATCGGGCGATCGCCGGTCCTATGCTGAGCGCCGTGGACAAGGAAGAGGCCGCCGGTCAGGACAGACATCGCGAGTTCCGGGTGGAGGAACTGGCCAAAGCGGCCGACATCACCACCCGCACCCTGCGCTTCTACCGCGAGCGGAAGCTGCTCCAGCCGCCCCGCAGGGAGGGGCGGATCGCCTGGTACGGCGAGGCCCACCTGGCCCGGCTGCGAATGATCGCCGAACTGCTGGAGCGCGGCCACACCCTGGGCGGCATCGCCGAACTCATCGGCGCGGGCGAGAGCGGGCGGGACGTCGCCGAGCTGATCGGCCTGGGGGCGGCGATCGTCGCACCGTGGTCCGACGAGACGCCGGTCCACCTCGACTGGGAGGAGCTGAAGGCATCCCTCGGCGACCAGCTCACCAAGGAGAACACCGCCGAGTCCATCGCCCAGGGCTTCATTACGGTCGAGGAGGACGGGATCACCCATGTCAGCCGGCGGCTGATGGACGCCACCACGGCGCTGGTCGAGGAGGGCGTGCCGCTCTCGGTGGTGCTGGAGGCCAGCCGGCAGACCCAGGAGCACGTGACGGCGATCGCCGAGATCTTCACCTCCCTGGTGCGCGACCACCTGCTCGGCGTGCTCGCCGCCGACGGCCCGCTGCCACCCGGCGAGGCCGCCAGGCTGACCGAGCAGGTCCTGCGGATCCGCCCGCTCGCCCGGACGGTCACCGACGCCCAGTTCGCGCTGGCGATGGACCGCCGAGTGCACGCCGAGTACGACGAACTGCTCCGCCAGCGCATGGAGCACCGGGAGGACGACGAGGACTGACGACTGACAAATGACAACTGACAGATGATGAAATCTGTTATCTGTCATCTGAAATCTGTCAGCTGTCATTTGTCAGTCGTCCCCGGCGGCCCCGGCGGCCCCCAGGCGTAACGATCCGCGCCGCCGGGCAGGGAACGGACGCCTCGCCGTCTGCCTCCGGAACGGAGTCGCCCGATGCCCGACGCCCCCGCCCTCCCCGCGCTTCTGACCCGCCGCCGCCTGCTCACGCTGACCGCCGGGCTCGCCTGCGGGCTCGGGCTCACCGCCTGCGGCTCCGGCGGCCCCGCGAAGACGGGCGCGTCGAACGCCCCGGACGGGCGCGTCGTACGGCACGCGCGCGGCGAGAGCACCGTCCCGGCACGGGCCGGCCGGGTCGTCGTCCTGGACACCGACGCCCTGGACTCCGCCGTCACCCTCGGCATCACCCCCGTCGGCGCCACCACGGTCGCCGCCGGCGCACCGCTCTCCGCCTACCTCCCCGCCGAACGCCTCGCCGGGACCAGGACCGTCGGCACCATTGGCGCGCCCGACCTGGAGGCCGTCGCCGCGCTCCGCCCGGACGTCATCCTCGGCAACCAGGTCCGCGACGACAAGCGCTACGACGAGCTCTCCAAGATCGCGCCGACCGTGCTGAGCAGGACCACCGGCCCCGCCTGGAAGGAGAACGTCCGCCTGCACGCCGAGGCCCTCGGCCGCCAGAGCGAGGCGGCGACGGCCGAACAGGCGTACCGGGCGAAGCTCGCCGACCTGGTCACCGCGCTCGGCGGCAAGGAGAAGGCGGTCGCTCTCAAGGTCGAGATGGCCCGCTTCCTGGCCGGCGCGCCGACCCGCCTCTACCTCAACGACACCTTCATCGGCTCGGTCCTCACCGACCTCGGCGTCGGCCGCCCCGCCAACCAGAACAAGCCCGGCTTCTCCATCGAGATCAGCCCCGAGCAGGTCGACCAGGCCGCCGCCGACGTCATCTTCTACTCGGTCTACGGCGACGCGACCAAGTCCGACCAGCCGAGGATCGTCGACGGCACACTGTGGAAGAGCCTCGACGCCGTCCGCAACGGCAAGGTCTACCAGGTCGACGACAACCTCTGGATGCTCGGCATCGGCTACACCGGTGCCGGCCTGATCCTCGACCAGATCCGCCACCACCTCGCCGGCTGACGGCGCCGCGGCCCTACCATCCGGTCATGATCGAAGGTAAGTCAGTACGACTGCGCGCCATGCGTGCCGAGGACGCCAAGCACCAACTGCGGTGGCGCAACGACCCCGAAGTGGTCCGGATGGCGGCGGCCGGGGACCCGCGCTTCGGCCCGACCACCGCCGAGGCGCTGGCGGAGCGGTTCGAACGGATACTGCGCCTCAACCCGCGCGAGGCCGCCATGCTGACGGTCGAGGAGACGGCCGGCGGTCGCCCGATCGGCCTGGTCGACTACCGGGGCCTCGACCCCTACGAGGGCGTCGTCGAGGTCGGAGTCGCCATCGGCGAACGGAAGTTCTGGGACCGCGGCTACGGCTCCGAGGCCCTCGGCCTACTGGTGGACCACCTGTTCGGCACCTTCCCCCTGCACCGGATCGAGCTGGACACCTGGAGCGGCAACACCCGCGCCGCCCGCGCGTTCACCCGCCTCGGCTTCCAGGAGGAGGGCCGCCGCCGCTCCGCCGTCCTGCTGGCGGGCGTCCGCTACGACCGCCTCCTGTTCGGCATGCTCCGCGAGGAGTGGGAGGAACGGCGCCGCCGCAGCAACCCCGACGGCACTCACGACAACCCCGGGGGCCGCTCCGTCGGGCCACCCGCCGCGCCCGGCCCCGGCGTCGGCCCCGACGCCCCCGAGGCACCCGAAGCACCCCCGGCGGTTCGCGACCACAGCGCCGAGAGCGCCTCCCGGGTGTCCGATGTCGGCTGGGGCTCCGTGAGCACGATCCTCGCCACCGAATAGCTCTCGCCCGGCAGCCGGGGCGGCGCCCACGACCGGTCCGCGAAGAAGTGCAGCCGCCCGCCGGTGAGCGCGAACCGGGGCAGCGCCACCCCGAACTCGGCGGCGAGCGCGGCCAGCAGGCCGTGCTCGCCCTGGCGGCCGTGGGCGTGCGGACCGAAGTGGCGCTCCGGGTCGAGGGACGGCGGGACCTCCGCCGCTCCCCTGCGGGCGATCTCCGGTCCGCGCACCGTGAACCCGTACCGCTCCGCCCCGCCCTCGGCCACGGACAGGTGGAAGAAGCCCTCCTCCGGTACGGCGAAGACCGCGAGGGCGCGCCCGCCCGGCCGCCGGGTGGGGGCCCCGGCGGGCGCCGCTTGGCGCGCGCCGGGGCCCCCCGACGACTCCCCCGCCTCGAAGGCGAAGCTCCAGTCGGCCCCGCCGTCCCCGCCCGGGTGACCGCCGGGGGCGGGCGCCGGGTCCTCGGACGAGAAGACCGTCCGGTCCAGGAACCGGGCCCGGTCGGCCTCCCAGCGGGTCGCGGGCGGCTCCAGCACCGTCCCCTCCCCGGCGAGGACGGCCGGCAGCCCCTCCGGCGGCACCCCCTCCACCAGCACGAAACGGTACGGCTCGGGCCGGCCGGCGAACGGTTCCAGGGCCAGCCAGGCGAGGCCCTCGCACCCGGCGACCGCTTCCTCCTCCGTCCGCTCCCCCACCGCCCCGTCGGCCAGGCCGCGCGGCGTGGCCAGCACGTCCCGCCCGCGCTCCGCCGTGAGCAGCGGCCCGAGCAGCGTGTCCGCGAGCAGCCCGACCGGCGCGAGGTGGTCCGGCCCCACCGGCGTCCAGAGCGGCAGCGCGGCGCGCAGGGTCCGCCAGGCGGCGTCCGCGCCGCCCCATCGCGCCTGTGCCCGCGCCCGGTCGACGGCCTCCCCGAACGGGCCCGGCGGGGCGTAGCGGTACTCGCGCCCGCGCACCTGCCGCAGCACCTCGTCGGCCTCGGTCCGCAGCTCCCCGGAGTCGACCCGCAGCTTGTAGCCCCACACCGAACCGTCGTGCCCGCTCCGCACATGGTCGGCCGCGAGCACCGGCACCACCTCCCCGAGGTAGGCCGGGTCGCGCGGCAGGTCCCCGAACGTCGGCGCGGACTGCGGCCGGGTGAACCGGCGCAACTGGTCGAGCATGCCGAGGGCGCGCGGCCGTCCCAGACCGACGGCCTCGGCCAGTGCCTCCTCCGCCCGTTCCCAGGCCCCGGCCAGGGCGTCGAGGCGGGCGGCCCCGACCCGCGCGTCGGCCTCACGGGTGGTGGCGTTGACGAACGCCGCGCCGTACCGGCCGGTGCTCAGGCAATGGAACTCCCGGTACATGGCCCGCATGAACGCGCGGAACGACGCGTACCGCCGCGGCGGCGCGCCCTGCCACGAGGCGAAGCAGTACACCGCCCACTCGCCGTCACCGTCGACGTCGGCCGGGTCGAGGAGGACGAGCGTCGCATCGGACTCGACGTCGAGTTGCAGGGCGCGCTGCCACATGCCCTCCAGTTCCCCGTCGTCGAAGTACTCGCTGAGCCCGTCGGCGTCCCGGTGCCACCGCGCGCCGTCCGTCCCGGCCAGCCGGTACACGAAGCCGCCCGCGTGCCGCCACCCGTCACTGACCGCGAGGAACTCCCGGTACGACGGCGGCAGCTCGCACCCCAGCCCGGCCTCCGCCGCCGCGACGCGCTCGGCCGGTGCGCCGTCGAACCCCAGCCACCGCGCCCGCCACGCCTCCTCGTCCCCCTCACGGAGCTCGGCCGGGTCGGCGCACGCCCCGGCCCACTCCTCGCTCCAGCGGACGAGGAAGGGCCGCCAGTCGAACACCTGATCCGTCATGGCGGTGATCCTTGCACGCACCTCCGACAATTCCCGCCCGCCCATCAGGTTCACTGGTGCAAAGCCAGGCTGACAATCGGTCGAGAGCACAGGCCGCGGGCGGGAACCGGCGGGAGGACGGCGGGCATGGCGAGGCGTGAGTACGAGGACGGCCCCGGGGTCCCGGTGGCGAACAGCCTGGCGCCGGCGGCTGGGTGGTCCACGCCCGAGGAGACGGGCGGGCTGCCGGCGGCGGCGGGCGTGCGCAGGCGGCCCGCGGACCGGTGCGGTGGCGGCGGGCCGGTGAACGCGGGCTTCGCGCTCCGGGCGCTGACACCCGCCGATCCCGCCGACTGGCCGCTGTGGCGGGACGCCCGGACGGCCGCGCTCGCGGACGCGCCGTACGCGTTCAAGGTGCGGTTGGCGGACTGGTCCGCGGGCGGCGAGGAACAGTGGCGGGCCCGGTTCGCGCGGGTGGACGCCCTGCACGTGGTGGCCGTGGCGGCGGACGGGCGGCCGGTCGGTCTCGCGGGCGGGGTGCCCGGGGACGGGGTGAGCGAGCTGCGCTCGGTGTGGGTCGGGCCCGGTGCGCGCGGCCAGGGCGTCGGGGACCGGCTGATCGCCGCCGTCGAGGCGTGGGCGCGGCTGCGGGGCAGCGCGGCACTGCGGCTCGCCGTGCTGCCGGGCAACACGGCGGCCGTCGCGCTGTACCGGCGGCACGGGTTCGTCGAGACCGGCCCCCCGGAGGGGCCGGACAGGGCGGAGGGACCGGACGGAACGGCCGAGCGGGTGATGGTCAAGCGGCTCACGGGGTGAGCGGGACGGCCGCCGCGTCGGCCGCGTCGAAGGCCGTCCGCCGGCGGGCGAGCAGGGCGCGGGCGGCGAGGTGGGCGCGCAGCGGCGGGCAGTGCTTCGGCGCTCTCCAGGCCGACCGGCGCGACTCCGGGCTCGCCGCGCCGCGGGGCGGCGAGCATCCGTTCCGAGGTCGATGCGCGCGGCGAGATCTCCACTCCGGGGCGCCCGGTGCGGAAGTCGGCGAGCACGGCCGCGAGACCGAACCCCCGAGAGCCTCCCGGCACGCCCGCCACCGTGCCGACCACGACCGGCCCCGTCAGCAGTCCGGCGTACGCCCGGGCCGTCCGCCGCACGCCCCCTCCCGACGGCGACGAGCGCCGCCCGTGCGGACGGAAGCACGGCGGCCCGGCCTCCGTCAGGGTGACCGAGCGTCCGCCGCGTTCTCGCAGCCGACGGCCCAACTCGCCTGCCAGTCGGCGGATCTGAGCGCCGGGTCCGGGTTGGGTCGGCGGGTGGGTGAGGTGGCGGGGCACCTGATCACGGGCTTTCGCCACCAGGTCCCGCGGATCGCCGTCGAACCGGTCCGACCGGGCGGAGGTCCGCACCGGATGACCGACCGCTTCGCCCGCGGCAAGGCCGCTGCGGGCGAAGCGGGGCCCAACTCGTCGCCGCGCCACGGGACAACGCGCACCACCCCCGGGAGCCGCCGGTCGGCGGGCTCGCCGCCGCGTTGGGGCACGACGTCGCGCACGGCCCGGACATCACGGCGGCCCCCGGCCTCGACCGCCGGGCGCCCGCCGGGCGGCCGCGTCCACTGCCGGCCGGCGTCACTGCGCGTACCCTGCGGTTCTTCGGCGCCCGCCTGGACGGCGTCGCACCGCGCGCCACCGACCCCGACCGGTCGTACGGAAGCGGTAGTCGGACGGTCACCCGGCCGGGCCAGGAGCCGCTCCTCCTCGCGTACGGGCGCAACGTTCCCGGGGTCGACATCTGACCGGAAGCGTCCGATTCACTGTCAACCAGGGGTAAAGTCAGCGGGCATGGTCGAATCGACGGTTCCGATCCTGCCCTGTCAGGCCCTCCCGCCAGTTCTCGAGTTCTACACCGCGCTCGGCTTCGAGGTGACGCTCCATCAGCGGAGTCCCAACCCGTACGCCGTGGTCCAGCGCGGCGCCATCCAGCTGCACTTCTTCGGCATGAAGAAGTACGACCCGGGCGCCTCCTACAGCACCTGCCTGGTCCGCACGGACGACGTGGACGCGCTGCACGCCGCGTTCCAGGAAGGCCTGCGCTCCGCCTACGGGCGGGTACCGACCCGCGGCCTGCCGCGGATCGGTCCGGTCGGCGACACCTCGCACGGCGTGCGGCAGTTCCTGGTGACCGACCCCGGCGGCAACTGCCTGCGGATCGGGCAGCCGATCCGCACCGACCAGCGGCACCAGCCCGCCCCCGAGGAGCCGTTCGCGAAGGCGCTGCACCACGCGGCGCTGTTCGCCGACTCCAAGGAGGACCCGGCCGCGGCCGCCAGGGTGCTGGACCGCGCGCTGGCCCGGCCGGACGGACCGCCCGCGCCGGTGCTGCTGTTCCGCATCCTGGCCCTGCGCACCGACCTGGCGCACCGCCTCGCGGACGGCGCGAGCGCCGAGGCGTTCGCCCGGCGGGCCGACGCGACCGCCGACGAACTGACCGAGGAGGAAAGGGAGTCGGTCCGCGACGACCTCAAGCGGCTGGCGGACGTCCTGCTCTGACCCGGCGTCAGACGGGTCAGACGCCCGAGGGTCCTTGAGCGGCGCGAACGGCACGAAAAGCGTGCGAAGGAGTGCGAAGCGGTGTGCCCGGCGCGAACGGTGCACGCGGCCCGCGCGGAGCACACCGCGCGGAAGGCGCGCACGCCGCAGCCGGCGCGCCGCTCAAGGACCCTGCGCGCGGTCAGGAGCTCCAACTGCGGGTGGAGAGCACCAGGCGGTAGCCGTCCGGGTCGGCGACGGTGACGCCGTACTCGTCCCAGTACGGGTTGTGCGAGGGCACGCGCGTCCCGCCGGCGCCCTCCAGGCGCCGCACCAGCGCCTCGTCCACGGGGGCGCCGAGGTAGACGACGAAGAGGTCGTCGACGGTGGGCGCGGGTTCGACGGGGCGCTCGGGGTCGCGGGTGAGTTCGAAGTGCCAGCCGCCGCCGGACGGGCCGACCATCAGGAGGTCGTGCTCGCCGGGGACGCGCTCGGCGGTGCGCCACAGGACGGCGAGGCCGAGGCCGTCGACGTAGAACCGCTCGGCCGCGGCGAGGTCCCGGGAGGGGCGCGCGACCCGGATGTGGGTGGTGGAGTCGATCACGGGCGCCGAGCCTACCCACGCGCGCCCCGGAGCATCGGAGCAGCCGTCGGTGCGACCGGATCCGTCGGAGCAGCCGGCGCCGCGGAAGACGCTCAGAGCCGGCGCAGCCGTTCCTCGTCGCCGGTGCGCGGGCAGGTGATGCAGGCCCGTTCGGGTTCGACGGCGTAGTAGAGGCAGCAGCCGAGGCGGGTGCGGGTGTGGTGGCCGCGGCCGTCCTCGCCGCGCAGGCGCCGGAAGTCGGCGGCGCCGGGCAGCGGGTCGGTACGGCCGGGCAGGACGGCCCCGGCGGCCGCGACGGCGGCGTCCTCGTGGACGGCACCGGCCCCGGTCCCCGCGCCCGCACCGACCCCCGCGCCGGTCCCGGAGCCGGCATCCGCGGCGCGCGCGTCGAGCCGCTTGCCGAGGTACCAGATCGCCGAGGCGAGGTCGTCGGTGACCATGCCCCACAGCGCGCGGGTGCCGCGCCGGGTGGGGGCGGCGAAGGCGGCAAGCAGCGGTTCGGCGTGGGTGACGACGGAGGCGCGCAGTTCGGCGCGCAGCTCGTCCTCGCCGGGGAGCGTGACATGGGCGCCCGGACGTAGTGCGAGATCACCCGTGGGAGCGTGCAGCCACAGGTTCGCGCCGTCGATCGAGGGAACGCGCCGGGCGAGCCACCAGGGGCCTGCGGTCAGCACGCACAGCGACCAGAGGTAGTGGTGCAGCAGCCGGGAGGCGGCCACGTGCGGCCGTGGGGCGGTGCCGTGTGCGGCGGCGACGGGGGCGATCCGGGCGGCCTCGCCGGCCAGTGCCCGCGCCAGCGCGTCCGGCTCGCAGGAGAGTTCGTCGGCGGAGTACCAGCCCTGGGCCTGGTCGGGGGCGGGCACGTCCGCCGTGAGCAGCCGCACCCGGAGGGCCGGGCAGAGGTCCAGCAGCAACCGGTAGTCGGCGTCCAGCGGGTTCACGGAACGCGACGCGACGGGCGCGGCGGCGGGCGGGGCGGGCACGGCGCCGGGCACGTCGGCAGCCAGGGACGAACCCGAGAAGATCATCGGCACTCCCGAGATCGAGTTAGGTGAGCCTCACCTTATAGGCACTCGGAGACCGCCTCCCGCCACCTCCGGAAGTTCGCCCGCCGACACCCCCGGTACGGACCAATCCCGCCAGGGCTTGACGGTATTAGGCATGCCTAACCTAATATCTCCCCCCGTGCTGACAACCGATCCACCGGGCCCCGCGGCCCCGGCTCCGAACCGCCGCTCGCCGGCCCGGCTCCCGCTGGTGCTCGCCGCCGCGCTCGGCGTACTCGCGCTGTGCGTCGCGCTGAGCCTCGCGCTCGGATCCCGCACCATCCCGCTCGGCACCGTCATCGGCGCGCTGACCGGTGATGAGCACGGCGGCGACGCCGACGTGGTGACGGGCCTGCGGGTGCCGCGCACGCTGATCGGGCTCGCCGTCGGCGCCGCGCTCGGCGTCGCCGGGGCCGTCGCCCAGGGCGTCACCCGCAATCCGCTCGCCTCGCCGGTCACCCTCGGCATCAACGCGGGCGCGGGCTTCGCCGTGGTCGCCGCGATCTACACCTTCGAACTGACCCGCCCGATCGAGTACATCTGGTTCGCCTTCGCCGGAGCGGCGCTCGCCGCCGTCACCGCGTACGCGATGTCGCGCCGCGGCGGGGACCTCGACCCGGTGCGCCTGGCGCTCGGCGGCACCGTGCTGACCGTGGTGCTCACCTCGTGGACGTCCGCGCTGATGCTGGCCAGCCACCGCACCCTGGACGAGGCCCGGTTCTGGCTGGCCGGGTCGGTCGCCGGGCGCCACCTGGACGTCCTGCTGCAGGTGCTGCCGTTCCTGGCGCTCGGCCTGGTCGGCGCGTTCGCCGTCGCGCCCGCCCTCAACGCGCTCGCGCTCGGCGACGAGACCGCCCAGTCGCTGGGGGTGCCGGTGGCCCGGATCCGGGTGCTCGGCGGACTCGCCGTGGTGATGCTCGCGGGCTCCGCGGTCGCCGTCGCCGGGCCGGTCGCGTTCATCGGCCTGGCCGCCCCGCACCTGGTGCGCCCGCTGCTCGGCAACGACCACCGGGCGCTGCTGCCCGGCTGCCTGGTCGTCGGTCCGGTGCTGCTGCTCGCCGCCGATGTGCTCGGCCGGCTGGTGGCCCGGCCCTCCGAACTGGAGGTCGGCATCGTGACGGCCTTCCTCGGCGCGCCGCTGCTCGCGGTGCTGGCCCGCAAGGCGGCCCGATGAGCGCCCCGGCCCCCGCCCGCACCGCCGCCGCCGGCCCGCGCACGGGTACCTCCGCCGCCCGCCGCCGCGCCCGCACAGCCGCCTGGTCCGTGGCCGTCGCCGCGCTGCTGGTGCTGCTCACCGGGGTCGCGCTCGGCACCGGGCAGGTCCGGATGACCGTCTGGGAGGCGCTGCGCGCGCTCGCCGGGACCGGCGACTCCGGCAACGTCCTGGTGGTCCAGGAGTTCCGCGCCCCGCGCGTGGTCTCCGCGCTGATCGCGGGCGCCGGGCTGGCGGTGGCCGGCTCGATGCTCCAGCGGCTGTTCCGCAACCCGCTCGCCTCGCCCGACACCATCGGCGTCACCGGCGGCGCCTCCTTCGGCGCGGTGCTGATGCTCGCCACCGGCGCCTCGCAGCAGTTCATCCCGCTGGCCGCGCTGGGCGGCGGCCTGCTGGCCGCGCTGCTGCTCGGCGGCTTCGCCTGGCGCTCCCGGATGGCCGTCACCCGGCTGGTCCTGGTCGGCCTGGCGGTCCAGCAGGGCCTCGCCGCCGCCGTCAATCTGATGATCGTACGCTTCCCGGCCGAGCTGGCCTCCTCCGCGATGCAGTGGACCACCGGCTCGCTCTACGGCCGCAACTGGACCGAGGTGTGGATCGGCGGCACCGCCATCGCGGCCGGCGCCGCCGCCGTGGTGCTCTGCCAGCGCCGGGTCGCCGTCCTCGACCTGGGCGACGACTCGGCCGGCGGCCTGGGCCTGAGCCCGCAGCGCGACCGCGTCCTGCTGCTCCTGCTCACCATCGCGCTGGCCTCGCTCGCCGCCGCGCTCACCGGTCCGGTCGCGTTCGTCGCACTCGCCGTGCCGCACCTGGTCCGGCTGCTCGCCGGGCCGCCCACCCTCGGCACGCTCGGCCTCACCGCGCTCACCGGCGCCCTGCTGCTGCTCGCCTCCGACCTCCTCGTGCTCCACGTGATCCCCGTCCACGGCCTGCCGGTCGGTGCCGTCACCGCCACGCTCGGCGCGCCCTGGCTCCTGGTGCTGATGATCCGCCAGGGCCGGCTTCCCCAGAGGAGCAGCTGATGACCCCCGACACGGCCGCCGCCGGCGCCCCCGGTGCCCCCGGCGCCCCGGACCTCGACCGGGCGACGAACCGGCTCGCCGCGCACGGCCTCGGCCTGCGCTACGGCAACCGGACCATCGTCGACGGCCTCGACCTCGACCTGCCCGGCAACTCCGTCACCGCCATCGTCGGGCCCAACGCCTGCGGCAAGTCCACCCTGCTGCGCGGCCTGACCCGCCTGCTCGACCCCGCCGCCGGCACCGTCACCCTGGACGGTTCCGACATCCACCGGATGCCCGCCCGGGCGCTCGCCCGGCGGATGGGCCTGCTGCCCCAGCAGCCCGTCACGCCCGAGGCGGTCACCGTCGAGGCGCTGGTGCGGCTCGGACGCTTCCCGCACCAGCGGATGCTCACCCCGTGGTCCAAGGCCGACCAGGCCGCCGTCGACGAGGCGCTGGAGCGCACCGGCATGGACGCGCTGCGCGACCGGCAGGTCGACCGGCTCTCCGGCGGCCAGCGCCAGCGCGCCTGGATCGCGCTCGCGCTCGCCCAGGACACCGACCTGCTGCTGCTCGACGAGCCCACCACCTTCCTCGACCTGCGCCACCAGCTCGACGTCCTCGACCTGGTCGCCGACCTGCACGCCGAGGCCGGGCGCACGGTCGTCATGGTGCTGCACGACCTCGGCCAGGCCGCCCGGTACGCGGACCACCTGGTCGTCCTCCAGGACGGGCGGCTGGCCGCCGCCGGGGCGCCGGGGGAGGTCCTCACCGCCGAGTTGGTGGAGCGCGTCTTCCAGGTGCCCTGCCAGGTCGTGCCCGACCCCGAGACCGGCACACCGCTGGTCGTCCCCAAGGCCCGGTCGAAACGGGCCGCCGCCGCCCGCGGCTGACCTCACCGCCGTCCCGCCCGGCCCGGCGCCGTCCGCGTCACCCGGCCGCGTCACCCCGTCCCCCCTGTCCCCGCCCTGCCCCTGCCCTGGAACCAGAGAAGGAACCCCCTCATGAACCGCTCCACCCGCGCCCGCAGACTCCCCGTCGCCGTCCTGGCCGTCGCGCTCTCCACCACCCTGCTCGCCGCCTGCGGCAGCGGCGGCGACTCCAAGGGCGGCGACAGCGCCGCCAAGCCCGCCGGGGACGCCTCCGCCGCCGGTTCCGCCGCCGTCTTCCCGCGCAGCGTCACCCACGCCGCCGGCACCGCCGAGATCAAGGCCCAGCCCAAGCGCGTGGTGGTCCTGGACAGCGGCGAGCTGGACGACGTCACCCTGCTCGGCATCACCCCGGTCGGCGCGGTCTCCCCGCACATGAAGACCGAGGGCGGCTTCCCGAGCTACCTCAAGGACAAGATCAAGGACACCAAGGACGTCGGCCCGATGAACGAGCCGAACCTGGAGCTGATCACCTCCCTCAAGCCCGACCTGATCCTCTCCTCGAAGGTCCGGCACGCCAAGGTCTACGACAAGCTCAACGCGATCGCCCCGACCGTGCTCGCCGAGACCACCGGCTTCCCGTGGAAGGAGAACCTCGCCCTCTACGCGCAGGCGCTCGGCAAGGAGGCGGAGGCCAAGAAGGCGCTCTCCGACTACGAGGCCCGCGCCGCCAAGCTCGGCGAGGCGATCAAGGCGAAGAACGGCGGCACCGCGCCGACCGCCTCCGTGGTCCGCTTCGTGGCCGGCCCGACCCGTCTCTACCAGAAGCAGTCGTTCAGCGGCGTCGTGCTGAAGGACGCCGGCCTGGGCCGCCCCGCCTCGCAGGACGTCGACAAGTCGATGCTGGAGGTCAGCGCCGAGCAGATCAACCAGGCCGACGCCGACCTGGTCTTCGTCACCGTCGCCGACGACCCGACCAAGACCAAGCAGAGCGAGGTCCAGAACACCCCGGTCTGGCAGGGCCTGAACGCCGTCAAGAACAACAAGGTCTTCAACGTGCCGGACGAGACCTGGATGTCGGGCATCGGCGTCCAGGCCGCCGAGGCCATGCTCGTCGACATCGCCAAGGCCGCGGGCGTCGACGCGCCCAAGTAGGCCCGGCCCCACGCCCGGAGGCACCGGGGGGCGGGCCGTGCGGAGCCCGTCCCCCGTCCTCCCCCACACCACCCGCGGAGAGGACCCACCCGGCCATGCGCCTCTACCTGCTCGCGCTCAACCCGACCGACTCGGTGACCGACGGATTCCTGCCGGCCGCCGCCCGGCTCGGGCTCGACGTCACCGTCCTCACGCCCGCCCGCCACACCGAAGCCCACAGCGACGCCTACGCCGAACTGCCCCACCGGCCCGAGGTGGTGGAGTGCGAGGTGCACGACTTCCGCGAGGTGGTCGGGCTGATCTCGCGGCTCACCCGGGAAGGCCGCACGCCGTTCGCCGTCTTCAGCAACAGCGACCACCTGCAGACCCAGACCGCCCTCGCCGCCGAGTACTTCGGGCTGCCGGGCAAGGACTGGAAGGCCACCCTGCGGGCCAAGAACAAGGGCCAGCTGCGCCGCCACCTGGCCGCCGCCGGCCTCGACACCGTGCGCTCCGCCGAACTCGCCCCGGACGAGGACCCGTCCGTGCTGCGCGAGGCGGGCCTGCCCTTCCCCGTCGTCGTCAAGCCGCGCGAGGGCGTCGCCAGCGAGGACGTCACACTGGCCGCCGACGCCGCGGAGCTGGTACGGCTCGCCGAGGAGATCCAGGCCAGACGGCCCGGCGCCGCGCTGGTCGCCGAGGAGTTCCTGGACGGGGCGCTGTGCACCCTGGAGACGCTCGGCGACGGCCGCCGCCGGCACGTCCTCGGGGGCTTTCGCACCAGGCTCTCGCCGCTGCCGGACTTCATCGAGGAGATGCTGGAGTTCGTCCCCGCGCACCCGCCGGCCGTGGTCGCGCAGGTACTCGCCCAGCTGGACGCGATGGGCGTCGGACTCGGCGCCTGCCACACCGAGTTCGTCGTCCAGCCGGACGGCCGGGCCCGGATCATCGAGGTCAACTACCGCGCCATCGGCGACCAGTGCGACCTCATGCTCGCCGAGGTGCTCGGCATCCCGCTGTTCGAGCACATCCTCGCCGCCCACCTCGGCCGCGAACTGCCCGCCGACCTCGGCGAACGCTGCGCCGCCACCACCCTGCGGGCCCGCAACGAGCCGGTCTGCGCCGACCGGGCCGGCACGCTCACCGCCGCGCCCGGACCGTACGACGCGCGGGCCGAGGAGCGGGCCGACGGGGTGCGGCTCGCCTACCGGCCGCTGCGCGCCCTCGGCGAGCGGCACGAGCACTACCGCACCAACCGGGACTACCTGGGCGTGATCTGGGCGGTCGGCCCGGAGCAGGCCGCCGTCGATGCCGCCGTGGCACGCTTCACGGCCGCCAACCGCTGGGAGATCACCCCGTGAGCGCCGCCGCCCGCGCCGGCTCGCCGCCCGCCCTCGGTCACCTGTCCGGCGCCGGCTCCCCTGCCGGTTCCGCCGCTTCCCGTCCCACCGCTTCCCGTCCCGCCGCCACCGGTCCCGCCGCCTCCGGTTCGGCCGCTTCCGGTCCCGCCTCCTCCGGTTCCGCCGCCGACGCCCTCGCACTGCGGGTGCTGTCCGCGCTGCTGCGCGAGGACGTGCTCCACCTGCGCACCCGCGCCGCCGTGGAGCAACGGGCCGACGGCGACTGGCTGGTGTCCGCCGGACCGCGGATCGCCGTCCCCGTCGCCGCCGACGGCTTCCAGAGCGAGTACGCCGCCCGGCTCCCGCTCGTCGAACTCGACGGCCGCCCCGTCCGCGGCCTGGACGCCGTCCTCACGGCCCTCGCCGGGCACGCCGACCCGGAGGACCGGCCCGGCTGGGCCGCGTTCGCCGAGGAGTGCCGCCAGACCCTCGCCACCATGGAACTGCACGAGCGGGTCCGCGACGAGGTCCACACCGCGCTCACCGACCTGTACGGCGCCGACCCGGCCCGCTGGAGCGGCCCCGCCGCCGCCCTCGGCCACGACACCCTGGCCGCCTACCTCGACCACCCCGTCTACCCCACCGCGCGCGGCCGGTCCGGCCTCGACGAGACGCAACTGCGCTCCCACGCACCGGAGTTCCACCCGGCCTTCGAGCTGCGCTGGCTCGCCCTGCCGGCCGGCACGCTCACCCGGCACGGCGAGCGGCCGCTGCCGCGCTGGTGGCCCACCCAGGGCTGGCTCGGCCTCGACCTGCCCGGCGGCGACCAGGCCTGGGAGACCCTGCCGGTCCACCCGCTCACCGTCGGCCCGGCCCTGGACGAGGCGCTCCGCGCCACCGGCCTCGACGGGCGCGCCGTACTCGCCGAACGCCCGTACCTGACCGTCGTCCCCACCCTGTCGATGCGCACCGTCGCCGTCGCCGAGGACCCCGTCCACCACCTCAAGCTCCCGCTGGCCACCGCGACCCTCGGCCGGCTCAACCGCCGCACCATCAAGCCCGGCACCCTGCGCGACGGCGCCGCCGGACAGCGGCTGGTCGAGGCCGTGCTGGCGCGCGAACCGCGCTTCGCCGGGCGGATCCTGCACGCCGACGAGCAGACCTGGGCGCACGCCGGGCACGAGTTGCTGGCGGTGCTGCTGCGCCGCCAACCGGCCGGGCTGGAGCGGTCCGTGACCGTTCCGCTCGCCGCCCTGCTCGCCGCGGCGCCCCGCACGGGCGCTCCCGGGAGCGGGGCCGGTACAGGCGGCGGCAGCGGTGACGGCAGCGGCAGCGGCAGCGGCACCAGCGGGCGCCTGGTCGTCGACCACCTCGCCGACCGCTTCTTCGGCGGCGACCCGGTCGCCCTCTACGACGCCCTGCTGGAACTGCTGCTGGACTGGCAGACCACCCTCTTCGGGTACGGCGTCGCACTGGAGTCCCACCAGCAGAACACCTCGCTGGTCCTCGACGAGGACGGCGGCGCCCCGCGCCTGCTCTTCAAGGACGACGACGGCCCGCGCGTCCACACCGGCCGCCTCGTCGCCGCACTCGGTGAATCGGCGCCCGCCCGTGAGGAGTTCGACGACGCCCGGGTCTTCACCGAGGACGACCGCCCGCTCACGGACCTGTTCGCCACCATCACCGGCCACCTGTGCACCGGCGCCCTGGCGTTCGGCCTCGCCGCCCACGGGCGGGCCGGACTCGACGACCTGCTGGCGCTGCTGCGCAAGCGGCTCGCCGCGGCCGTCGAACGGGCCGGACCGGCCGCCGAACCGCTGCGCGCCGCCCTGCTCGACGCCGAACGGCTGCCGGTCAAGGCGATGGTCACCGCCGGAACCCTGCTCAGCAAGCAGCGCTCGGGCGCCGCCGACATCAACAAGCACTACACCGACGGCCCCAACTACCTCCTCCCGCACAACGGTTCCGGCACGACGGGAAGCGGGCGATGACGGTCGACGCGGCGCCCCGGACATGCGGCTTCGGCGCCGTGGACCCCGGCGGGCTCGGCCGCCGCCAGGTGCACGCCGTCGCCGCCTGCTACTTCGTCGCCTCCTTCGCCGCCCTCGGCCTGCCGCCGTACCTGACCGCGATCCTGCCCGCCCTCGGCGACCCGGACGGCCGCTGGGCGGGCGTCCTCTACATCGTCCCGACGGTGTTCAGCGCCCTCGGCGCCCCGCTCTGGGGGCGGCTCGCCGACCGGTTCGGCCGCAAGCGGCTGCTGCTGCGCGCCCAACTCGGCCTCACCGTCTCCTTCCTGCTGGCCGGCGCCGCCGACTCGCTGACCGCGTTCACCCTCGCCCTCGTCCTCCAGGGCTTCCTCGGCGGCACCTTCGCCGCCACCAACGGCTACCTGGCCGCCGCCCTCGACGGCGCGCGACTGTCCAGGGCGCTCACCCTGATGCAGGGCAGTGCCCGGGCGTCGCTGGTGGCGGCGCCGATCCTGGTCGGCGCGCTGTCGCCGTGGATCGACCCGCACCGGCAGTACCTGCTGATGGCCGCCCTGCCACTGGCCGCCGCCGGCCTGCTCGCGCTGCTGCCGGAGCCGGGCCGGCCGGGCGTTCCCGGCGCGGGGCGGGGCGTCAAGGGCAGTGGGGGCGCCGGGCCCGGAAAGGGTGCCGCAGCCACCGAGGAGGCCCCGGACACCCCGGACGGCGGGGGCGGCGGGGACGTCAGCGGCGGCGGCGGGGGCGTCGCCGACGCCTCGTCGTCCGCCGAGGCCCCGCGCCGGGGGTCGCTGCGCGTGCTCTACGCCTTCGAGTTCGCCTTCGTCTTCGCCACCGTCATCTCCTTCCCCTACCTGATATCCCTGGCCGAGCAGCGCCTGCCCGGCGTCTCCGGCACCACCACCGGCGTGCTGTTCGCCCTGCCCCACCTGTGCTACCTGGCGTTCGCCGCCCGCACCCACACCGCCTTCCTGCACCGCCCGCACACCGGCCTCGCCCTCGGCTTCGTCCTCGTCGCGCTCGGCCTCGCCGGACACGCCCTCGCCGACTCGCTGCCCGTCTTCGTCACCGTCCGGCTGCTGCTCGGCGCCGGGCTCACCCTCGGCTTGGTCTGCCTCGCGGTGCTGGCCGCCGAGGCCGCCCGCGGCCGGGCGCCCGGGCGGATGTTCGGCACCCTCGAATTCGTCTCCAAGGGCGGCGCCGTCGCCGCCGGAGCCGTCGCCGCGCTGGCCAACGGCCGGTTCGGTGCCGCCTCCCCCGTGCTGGCCGGCACCGCCGCCGCACTGCTGGCCGCCGTCGCGGCCACCGCCTTCAGCTCCCCCGTCCGCCAGCGTTGGAGTCACTCATGACACACCAACTGCCCACCGCCGACCACGCGGTGGCCCACACCCTGGTCAACTGCCTGCTGCGCGAGGTGTCCGCGCCCGAGCACCAGACCGCCGTCACCGACGGCCGGCTGCTGATCCGCCTGCCCCGGCGCGGCGCCCTGCTCCGGGTCGCCCTGCGCCGCACCTCGCTGCTCGGCGCGCACCGCTTCACCGGCCCGGTCGAGGAGCAGCACGAGGACGGCTGGCGCGAGTTGGACCGGGACGGGCTCGCCCGGCACGTCCAGGGCGAACTGGAGCTGCGCACCGGCACCGTCAACGAGGAGTTCCTCGGCCAGCTCGCCTCCAGCCACGCGGCCGTCGCCGCCGCCCTGGCCGGACGCCCGGAGCCGGGCGCCGACCGCTACCTCGAATCCGAGCAGGCACTGCTGTTCGGACACCGCTTCCACCCCGCCCCCAAGTCCCGCTCCGCCGAGCACGGCGACTGGCGCGACTACGCCCCCGAGGCGCGCGCCGCGTTCCCGCTGCGCCACCTCGCCGTGCGGCGGGAACTGGTCGCCGAGTCCTCCGCCGATCCGGCCGCGACCGCGCTGCTCGACGGGCTCGGCCCCGCCCCGGACGGCTACCGGCTGCTGCCCGCCCACCCGTGGCAGTACCAACTGATCGGCGACCACCCGCTGTTGAGGGGCGCGCTGGAGAGCGGGGACATCCTCGACCTCGGCCCCGGCGGCGCGCCGTTCGCCGCCACCGCCTCGGTGCGGACCCTCTACGGCGCGGGCGCGTTCCTCAAGTTCAGCCTGAACGTGCGGATCACCAACTGCCTGCGCAAGAACGCCGCCTACGAGCTGACCGGCGCCGTCACCCTCACCCGGCTGCTCGCCCCCGTGCTGGCCGACCTCGCCGAACGGTTCCCGGACGCGGCCGTGCTGCGCGAACCCGCGTTCCGCACCCTCGCCGTTCCCGGCGCCGACGGCCGGCCCGACCGGGCGCTCTACGAGGGGTTCGGGCTGATCGTCCGCGAGGGCCTCGGCGGCGCGCTGCGCCCCGGCGTCACCCCGCTGCTGGCCGCCGCCGTCGCCGACGAGTACCCGACCAGCTCGGCGCACGTCTCCCGGCTGCTGCCCGGCGCGGCGGACGCGGCGGGGGCGCTCGACTGGTGGACGGCCTACCTGCGGCTGCTGCTCCCGCCCGTGCTGGCCGCCTACTTCGACCACGGCGTGGTCCTGGAGCCGCACCTGCAGAACGTGCTGATCGGGGTGGACGCCGCCGGGCGGCCGGTCCAGGTGCTCTTCCGCGACCTGGAGGGGACCAAGCTCGTCCCCGAGCGGCACGCGGCCCTGCTCGCCGCGCTGCCGCCCGAGGTGGCGGGGCCGATGGCGTACGACGCCGAGCGGGGCTGGGACCGGGTGGTCTACTGCCTGCTGGTCAACCACGTCGCCGAGTTGCTCGCCGCCCTCGCCGACCTGCACCCGGCGGCCGAGGGGGCGCTGTGGGAGGCGGTGCGCCGCGTCCTGGCCGAGTACGCCGCCGTGCACGGGTGCCCGCCGCGGCTGCGGGCGCTGCTGGCGGGCGTGCCGCTGCCCGGCAAGGCCAATCTGCTCACCCGCTGGGAGCGCAAGGCCGACCGCGCGGCCGGCTATGTCCGTCTCGCCTCGCCGCTGGCGCGCTCCGTGCTGGCCGAGGCGGCGCACGCCCCGAACCCCGTGCAGGCCCCGCCCGTTCCCGCCGGAAGGACCCGATGACCCCCCCCGCCCCCGCTACCTCCGCCGCCGCTTCCGTGACCGAGGCCGTCCGGCGCCACGTCGCGGGCCTGGCGGCGGAGCAACTGCCCGCCTACGTCTACGACCTGGCGGCGCTGCGGGCCCACGCGGCGGCCGTCCGGGCCGCCCTTCCGGAGCGCGTCGAGCTCTACTACGCCGCCAAGGCCAACCCCGAGGCGCCGGTGCTGGCCGCGCTGCGTGACGCCGTGGACGGCTACGAGGTTTCCAGCGGCGGCGAGTTGGCCCATGTGCGGGCGGCCGTGCCGGACGCGCCGCTGGCCTTCGGCGGGCCGGGCAAGACGCCCGCCGAGATCGCCGCCGCCGTGGACGCGGGCGTGCACCGGTGGCACGTGGAGAGCGAGCAGGAACTGCGCCGGCTCGCCGCCGTGCTGGCCGACCGGCCGGACGCGGTGGTGGACGTGCTGCTGCGGGTCAACCTACCGGTCGGCGAGGGCACGCTGGACTCGGTGGCGCTGGCGATGGGCGGGCGGCCGACGCCGTTCGGGCTGGACCCGGACCGGGCCGAGGCCGCCGTCCGGCTGCTCACCGAGCCGGTCGGGCCGCTGGGCCCGGTGCGGCGGCGCCTGCGGCTGCGCGGCGTGCACGCCCACCTGGCGAGCGGGCTGGCGGCCGGGGAGCAGCTGGCGATCGCCGAGCGGATCGTCGCCTGGTCCGTCCGGCTGGCGGAGCGGCACGCGTTCGCGCTGGACGAGGTCAACGTGGGCGGCGGCATGGCCGTCGACTACGACGACCCGGCGGCGCGCTTCGACTGGGCGGCGTTCGGTGAGGGCCTCGGCCGGCTGCTGGAGCGCCACCCGGGTCCGGTCCTGCGGATCGAGCCCGGCCGGGCGCTCACCGCGTACTGTGGCTGGTACGCCACCGAGGTGCTGGACGTGAAGCGCAGCCACGGCGAGGACTTCGCGGTCGTCCGCGGCGGCACCCACCACCTGCGCACCCCGGCCACCCGCGGCCACAGCCAGCCGTTCGACCCGCTGCCGGTCGCCGCCTGGCCGCACCCGTGGGCGCGCCCGGCCGTGACCACCGGCCGGGCGACCCTGACCGGCCAGCTCTGCACCCCGAAGGACGTCCTCGCCCACGCCGCCCCGGCGGCGGCCGGCCTGCGCACGGGCGACCGGGTGCTCTTCGGCATGGCGGGGGCGTACGCGTTCAACATCTCGCACCACGACTTCCTGATGCATCCGCGCCCGGGCTTCCACTACCTCGGCGGCTGACGGCTGACAGCTGACAAATTTCAGATGACAGATTCTGAAATCTGTTATCTGTCATCTGTTATCTGTCAGCTGTCATTTGTCAGCCCCCGCCACGCCGCCCGCCCCGCCGCACGCCGACTCCGCACTGACGTGCGAAAGTGGTACCGGCGAAGGGAGCGGGCACGTGCTGATGGACAAGGTGGCGGAGATCATCGCCGAGGCCTCGGCCGAGGTGGTGGAGCCCCGGTTCCGGGCGCTGGCGGCCGGCGAGGTGATGGAGAAGGCCCCCGGCGAGGTGGTCACCGTCGCCGACCGGGAGGCCGAGGTGATCATCGCCCGGCGCCTGCGCGAGCTGCTGCCCGTCCCCGTGGTGGGCGAGGAGGCCGTCGCCGCCGACCCTGACCTCGCCGGAGCGCTGCTCGCGGAACCCGCCGTCTGGCTCGTCGACCCCGTCGACGGCACCTCCAACTTCATCGCCGGCCGGCCCGAGTACGCGCTCATGGTCTCCCTGGTGCGCGACGGCCGGACGGTCGCCGCCTGGATCCGGCACCCCGTCACGTCCACCACCTACACCGCCGAACTCGGCTCCGGCGCCTGGCGCGACGGCCACCGCCTCACCCGCGCCCCCGCCGGCGCCGACCCCGCCAAGTGGCGCGGCTCGGTGAAGAGCCGCTTCCTCGACCCGTCCCGCCGCCGCCTGCTGGAGGCGAACACCGCCGCCTTCGGCGAGATGACCCCGGGCCGCCACGCCGCGGGCTTCGAGTACCCGGACATCGCCGAGGGCGCCGCGGACTTCATGCTCTACTGGCGCACCCTCCCCTGGGACCACGCGCCGGGCTCCCTCCTCCTCACCGAGGCCGGCGGCCGCTCCGCCCGCCTCGACGGCACCCCCTACCACCCCGAGCCCCCCGGCGGCGAGGACGGCCTGCTCGTCGCCGCCGACCCGGCCACCTGGGAGCGCTGCCGCGAGATCCTGCTCGCGCCGTAGCAGCCGGGCCCGCCGCCCCGGCCAGCCGCCCCCACCCCCGCTACCGCCCCGCCACCCACGCCTCCCGGCCGGCACGGGCGACCTCGCCGAGCAGGCCGGCGACCTCCTCGGGCGTGGTGTGCGGATTGAGCAGGGTGAGTTTGAGCCGCACCCGGCCCGGCCCCTCGCCGGGCAGTTCGGTGCGGCCGACCACGGCGCGGCCGGCCCGCAGCAGTTCCCGGCGCAGCCCGGCATTGACCCGGTCGACGGCGGCCTCGTCCCGGGCGTCCGCCGGGCGGTAGCGGAAGAGCAGCGCGGTCAGCACGGGTTCGGCGTGCAGTTCGAGGTCCGGCTCGGCGCGGACGGCGTCGGCGGCGGCGAGGGCGAGGTCGTGGCAGGCGTCGACGAGCCGGCCGAGTCCGGCGCGGCCCAGGGTGCGCAGGGTGACGGCGAGCTTGAAGGCGTCCGGCCGCCGGGTGGTGCGCAGCGAGAGCCCCAGCAGGCTCGGGTATCCGGCCTGTTCGTCGTCGGCCGGGTTGAGGTAGGCGGCCCGGCGGGCGAGCGAGACGTAGGTCTCGGCGCGGCGGACCAGGAAGACGCCGGCGGCTGCGGGCTGCCAGCCGAGTTTGTGCCAGTCCAGCGCGACGGAGTCGGCCCGTTCGATGCCCGCCAGCAGCGGGGCGAGCCGCTCGGAGAGCAGCGCGCCGCCCCCGTACGCGGCGTCGACGTGCAGCCAGGCGCCGTAGCGGGCGGCGAGGTCGGCGGCGGCGGGCAGCGGGTCGACGGCGCCGGTGTCGGTGGTGCCGGCGGTGGCGACGACGGCGACGGGGGTGTCGCCGGCCCAGACGGCCTCCGCCAGGGCGCGTTCGAGGGCGGCCGGGTCCATGCGCAGGTCGCGGTCGACGTCGACGGGGACGACGGCCCGTTCGCCGAGGCCGAGCAGGGCGGCCGCGCGCTGGACGGAGAAGTGCGCGGCCCGGGAGGCGAGGATCCGGGGCCGGGTGCCGGCGGGCAGGCCGAGCAGGCCGTCGAGTTCGACGATGCCGTCGAGCCGCTGGTCGCGGGCGAGCATCAGGCCCATGAGGTTGGACTCGGTGCCGCCGGAGGTGAGGACGCCGGCGGCGCGGGCGGGGTCGTAGCCGACCAGGGTGGCGAGTTCGGCGAGCAGCGCGCGCTCCAGCGCGGTCGCGGCGGGGGCCTGGTCCCAGGAGTCCTGGGAGGGGTTGAGGGCGCTGACGGCGAGGTCGGCGGCGGTGGCGACGGCGAGCGGGGGGCAGTGCAGGTGGGCGGCGCAGTAGGGGTCGGCGGGGTCGGCGGCGCCGTGGGCGAGGAGTTCGGTGAGGCGGGCGAGGGCGTCGGGGCCGTGTGCGGCGGTGAACGTGTCGGCGGTGCGGGCGGCGAGGTCGGCGGGGTGGCCGGGGGGCAGCGGGCCGCCGCGCCGGGTGGCGCCGGTCTCCAGCGCGTCGAGGACGGTGGCGAGCAGCGGGCCGAGGGCCGCGGGCCCGCCGACACCGCCGGACAGGGCGTCGAGCAGCGGGCCGTCGTCGTCCACGTTCACGCGGAGGCCCCCGCGGCCCCTGCCGCCGACGCCCCCGACGCCGACGCCGACGCGATGGCGTCGGCGAGCCGGTCCAGCACCGCGGCCGCCTGTTCGTCGGTGATGGTGAGCGGGGGCAGCAGGCGCAGCACGGCGTCGTGCCGTCCGCCGAGTTCGACGATGAGGCCGCGTTCCAGGCACGCCTCCCGCACCCGGACGGCGAGTTCGGGGGCGGCGGGCCGTGCCCCGCAGGTGTCGGGTTCGGCGGCCGGGTCGACGAGCTCCACGCCGATCATCAGCCCGCGCCCGCGCACGTCGCCGATCACCGGCAGCTCCCCGGCCAGTGCCCGCAGCCGTTCGGTCATCCGCGTGCCGACCGCCGCCGCCCGTTCGGCGAGTCCGTTGGCGGCGACGTAGCGCAGGGTGGCGGCGCCGGCCGCCATGGCGAGGGTGTTGCCGCGGAAGGTGCCGGTGTGCGCGCCGGGCCGCCAGCCGTCGTACTCCTCGCGGTAGACGACGACGGCGAGCGGCAGGCTGCCGCCGATGGCCTTGGAGAGCACCATCGCGTCCGGCAGGATGCCGCTGTGCTCGACGGCCCACATCGCGCCGGTGCGGCCGACTCCGGTCTGCACCTCGTCGACGACGAGCGGGATGCGGCGCTCGGCGGTGATCCGGCGCATCGCGCGCAGCCAGTCGTCGGGCGCGGGGACGACGCCGCCCTCGCCCTGGACGGCCTCCAGGATCATCGCGGCGGGCGGGACGACGCCGCCGGACGGGTCGTCGAGCAGCCGCTCGACGTAGGTGGCGGACAGGGCGGCGCCGCGCTCCCCGCCGACTCCGAAGGGGCAGCGGTAGCCGTAGGGGTAGGGCAGCCGGACCACCTCGCCGCCGCCGGGCAGCGGTTCCTTGACGGCGACGTTGCCGGTGAGCGCGAGGGCTCCGGCGGTCATCCCGTGGTAGGCGCCGGTGAAGGCGAGGGCGCCGGAGCGGCCGGTGGCGGTCTGGGTGAGTTTGAGCGCGGCTTCGACGGCGTCCGTCCCGGCGGGGCCGCAGAAGTGCACGCGCGCGCCGTCGGCGAAGGCGGGCGGCAGGCTCTCGAAGAGGGCGGTGGTGAAGTCGTCCTTCTCGGCGGTGGCGAGGTCGAGCAGGTGGAGCGGGGCGCCGCTGTCGAGGGTGCGGCGGATCGCCTCCAGGACGACGGGGTGGTTGTGGCCGAGCGCGAGGGTGCCGGCGCCGGAGAGGCAGTCGAGGTAGCGGCGGCCGTCGGCGCCCTCGACGGTCATGCCGTTGGCGCGCACGGGGACGATCGGGAACGAGCGCGCGTAGGTGCGGGCGGCGGACTCGCGGACGCGCTGGCGCCGCAGCACGGCGGCGGCCGGGGCCACGGCCTGGGCCGCGTCGGCCTGGGCGGGGGCGGGCGCGGGGACGGGGACGGTCGGACCGGTGGCGGGCTCAGCGGCGAGCGTCAAGGCAGGCTCCCAAGAAATTAGGTGAGCCTAACCTTACTTCTCCGCTTCGCCCGGATCCGCCCCAGGCCGCCGGAACCACCCGTGTGAGTGACAGCGGGCCCGTTTCCCCAACGAGCGACCCGCCCCGAGGTCACGCTCCGACGCCGCGCCCCGGCCTCCCGCCCGCGCTACCCTCACCGCATGCCGCCCTCGCTTCCCGCCCGTCCCGCGCCCGAGCACGACGCGTACGCCGCCGAACTGGCCCGCACCCGCGAGTTCTTCGCCGTCCGCGCCGCCGGCTGGGACGCCAGGTTCCCCGACGACGGCCCGCGCTACGCCGCCGCCGTCGCCGAACTCGGCCTGCGCCCGGGCGAGTCGGTGCTCGACGCGGGCTGCGGCACCGGCCGCGCCCTGCCGCCGCTGCGCGCGGCGGTCGGCCCGGGAGGCCGGGTGCTCGGCGCCGACGTGACCCCGGAGATGCTGCACGAGGCCGCCGCCCGCCACCCGGGCGCCGCCGCCCTGCTGCTCGCCGACTGCGCCCGACTGCCGCTGCCCGACGGCGCATTGGACGCCGTCTTCGCCGCCGGCCTGATCTCCCACCTGCCCGAACCGGCCCGCGCCCTCGGCGAACTCGCCCGGGTGGCACGCCCCGGCGCCCGGCTCGCGCTGTTCCACCCCGTCGGCCGCGCCGCGCTCGCCGCCCGCCACGGCCGCGCCGTCACCCCGGACGACCTGCGGGCCGAACCCAGCCTCCGCCCCCTGCTCGCCGCCGCCGGCTGGCGCCTCACCTCCTACACGGACGTCGACGACCGCTACCTCGCCCTCGCCGAGCGGGCCGGGGCCGGGGCCGGGGCCGGGAACAGGACCGGGACCGGTCCGGACGCGGGCACCGCCGAAGGCGCCGCCCGGGCATGATCACCGGCATGGCAGACTCATAGCCCACCGCACCCGGACCCGGGTGCCAGACGAGAGGGGCCGGCATGGCGCTCTTCGGCAACGCCCACCGAGTGGAGAACAACGAGGCCCAGAAGGAGTTCGCCCGGCTGTTCGGCCCGGGCGAGCAGGTCCACGCGGCCTACCAGCTGGTGCGCGACTCCTTCCTGTTCACCGACCGCCGGCTGATCCTCGTCGACAAGCAGGGCATCACCGGCAAGAAGACCGAGTACCACTCGATCCCCTACCGCTCCATCACCCACTTCTCGGTGGAGACCGCCGGCAGCTTCGACCTGGACGCCGAGCTGAAGATCTGGATATCGGGCGCCGCGCTGCCGATCTCCAAGAACTTCACCAAGGGCGTGGACATCTACGAGGTGCAGGCCCTGCTCACCCAGTTCGTCACCCGCTGACCCCGTCGGGCGGCACGCGCACCGCTCAGAACACCAGGGCGAGCTTCCCGTTCAGCCCGCCCCGCCGGAACCGCTCGTGCGCCCGGCGGACCTCGTCCAGGGCGAACACGGCGTGCACCCGCGGCCGCAGCGCACCGCCGTCGACCAGCCGGGCGAGCTCGCCGAGCGCCGCGCCGTCCTCGCGCACCTGGTGGACGGTGGTGCGCACGCCCCGGCCGGACAGGTCGGGGACCGGGCCCGCCTGGGTGGCGATCGAGGCGTAGCGACCGCCGTCGGCCACCGCCCCGGTGACGAAGGCCCCGAAGGTGTCGAACACGGCGTCGTAGCCGCCCCCGCGCAGCGCGCGGCGGTCGGTGGTGACCAGTCCGGCGCCGTGCGCACGGGCGAAGGCGCCCTGCTCCTCCCGGGAGACCAGGGCGTCCACCTCGACGCCGCGCGCCCGGGCGATCTGCAGTGCCAGCCCGCCGACGGCTCCGCCGGCGCCGGCGACCAGCAGCCGCTCACCGGCCTCCACCGCCAGCCAGTCGAGGGTCTGCCAGGCCGTCAGCCCGGGCAGCGGCAGGGTGGCCGCCGCGGCCGGTCCGATCGTCCTGGGCGCGCGGGCCACCGCCGCGGCCGGCAGCGCGACCAGCTCCGCCCACGTCCCGCGTCCGGAGGCGAGCTGGTGCGACATCGCCACGACCGGCTCCCCGGCGCGCAGTCCGCTGTCTCCGCCGTCGACCACGGTGCCCGCCAGGTCCCAGCCGAGCGTCATCGGCAGCGGCGGCGCCCCCTCGCCGATGGCGCCCTCCCTGGTCTTGTCGTCGACCGGGTTGATGCCGGTCGCGGCGGCCCGGATCAGCACCTCCCCGGGAGCCGGCTCGGGCTCGGGGAGGTCGGCGACCCGCAGGACGTCGGGAGTGCCGAAGCGGTCGATCCGGATGGCGCGCACGGGAGGCCCTTCTCACACGACGGTTGCTGCCGCAGGGTCAACAACCGTGGTGATCAACGGAATTCCCCCGGCCCGCCGGTGTCGGCGCCCGCACCCCCGGTGCGGGCGGCCCCGCCCGTCCAGCGGTAGCACAGCTCCGGGCGGCCGACCGTGCCGTACCGGGGCTCGCGGACGGCGAGGCCGGAGTCGACCAGGTGCTCCAGGTAGCGGCGGGCGGTGATCCGCGAGACCCCGGCCGCCGTGCCCGCCGCGGCGGCGGACAGGCCGGTACGGGCCGTGCGCAGCACGCCGGCGACGGCGTCCAGCGTCGGCGCGCTCAATCCCTTGGGCAGGGCGGTGCGTTCGGGCGCGCGGAGCAGCGCGAGCGCCTGGTCGACCTCGTCCTGCCCGGTGGCCGGACCGGTTCGGGCGAGGGTGTCCCGGTAGCGGGCGTAGCGCTCCAGGCGGTCGTGCAGCGCGGCGGCGGCGAACGGCTTCAGCAGGTACTGGACGACGCCCGCCGAGACGGCCTGGCGGACCATCGCGAGGTCGCGGGCGGAGGTGACGGCGATGACGTCGGTGGTGTGCCCGGCGGCGCGCAGCGTGCCGCAGAGCTGGAGGCCGTGGCCGTCGGGCAGGTAGAGGTCGAGCAGCAGCAGGTCGACGGGCCGCCCCGCGGCGCGCTCGCGCTCCAGGAAGCGCAGCGCCTGCGCGCAGCCGTGCACGGTGCCGGCGGTGCGGAATCCCGGTTCGCGGTCGACGTAGCGGGCGTGGGCGTCGGCGGCCACCGGGTCGTCCTCGACGACCAGGACGGAGATGCCGGGGCTCACGGGGCCACCGCCACATGTCCACCGCGCCCGCGCTCCCCCGTACCGGTGCACGCCGGCCGGTCGAGCGGCAGGCGCACGGTGAGGACGGCGCCGCGCTCGCGGCCGACCTCGACGGCGCCCCCGTTGCGCCGGGCGGCCTGTGCGACGAGCGCGAGCCCGAGACCGCGCCCGTGCCCCTGCCCGTCCCCCTGCCCGTCCCCCTGGCCCTTGGTGCTCCAGCCGCGCCGGAACACGTCCTCCACCGCCCCCGGGGCGATGCCGGCGCCGGTGTCGGCGACGCGCAGCAGCAGGTGTCCGCCGTCGATCCGGGCGGTGACGGTGACCTCCGGCGGCTCGGGGTTCGCAGCCGCGCCGACGATGGCGGCGTCCACGGCGTTGTCGATCAGGTTGCCGAGGACGGTGATCAGGTCGCGCGCGCTCAGGTGCGGCGGCAGCACCCCGTCGTCGATGGAGCTGTCCGGGGTGAGCGTCAACTCCACGCCCCGCTCGGCCGCCTGGGCGGCCTTGCCGAGCAGCAGGGCGGCCAGCACGGGCTCGCCGACGGCGGCCACCACCCGGTCGGTGAGCTGCTGGGCGAGGGCGAGTTCGGCGGTGGCGAACTCCACCGCCTCGCGGTGGCGGCCGAGTTCGATCAGCGAGACGACGGCGTGCAGCCGGTTGGCGGCCTCGTGCGCCTGTGCGCCGAGCGCCTCGGTGAAGCCCCGAACCGAGTCCAGCTCCCCGCTCAGCGACTGGAGTTCGGTGTGGTCGCGGAGGGTGAGGACGCGGCCGAGCCCGGTACCGATGGTGGACGTGTTGAGCACCACCACGCGCTCGGCGGTCAGGTGCACCTCGTCCCGGACCGGCTCGGCCCCCGAGACGGCGGCCACCAGCGCCGCCGGCAGCCCCAGTCCGGCGACCGGTCGCCCCTCCACCGCCCCCTCCAGACCGAGGAGTTCACGCGCGGCGTCGTTGCAGAGCACCACCCGGTGGTCGCGGTCGAGCAGCACCAGCCCCTCCCGGACGGCGTGCAGGGTCGCCTGGTGGTACTCGTAGAGGTGGCTGAGTTCGGCCGGCCCCATGCCGTGGGTGTGCCGCCGCAGCCGGGAGTTGGCGAGGTAGGTGCCGGCCCCGCCGAGGGCCAGCGCGCCCGCCGCGACGCCGACCAGGGCGAGCAGCGGGCCACGCAGCCGTTCGGAGATGGACTGCACCGTGATGCCCGCGCTGACCAGGGCGACCACCCGGTGCCGCTCGTCCAGCACCGGGGCGACCACCCGCACCGACGGGCCGAGGGTGCCGGTGTACGTCTCGCTGCGGGTCCGGCCGGCGAGCGCCCAGTCGATGTGGCCGAGGAAGGTCTTCCCGATCTGCTCGGGCAGCGGGTGGGTCCAGCGGACGCCGTCGGTGTCCATCACGGTGACGAAGGAGACCCCGGTGTCGACCCGCACCCGCTCGGCGTACGGCTGGAGCACGGCCGTCGGGTCGGGCCCGCCGACGGCGGCGAGCACGTCCGGGGAGTCGGCGACGGCGTGGGCGACGGCGGTGACCTGGCGGCGGGCGGCGTCCTCGGCGCGCTCGGCGGTGAACAGGTACGCGAGCACCGCCCCGCCGGCCACCACGGCGGCGACGATGACCACTTGGACGACGAAGAGCTGTCCGGCCAGGCTGCGCACCGGCCGGCGCGGCGGGGTGGGGGTACGCGCGGACATGCCTGTCAGTGTGCACCACGACCGCGGCGGCCCGGTGCGCCCGCGGCGGCCCGGCTCCCCCGGCACCCGCGGTGTCCCGGCACCCCCGGCCCCCGCGGTGTCGCGGCTCCCCCGGCGTCCCGGCACCGCGGTGTCCCGGTGCCCGCGTGAACTCTATGAACGCAAGCGTGACCCGCGTCACGCCGGCCCGCATAGTCGGAGCGGCCCACCACCCGGGGCCGTCAGGACAGCACGGCCGCGCACCCCCACGCAGGCGCGCCGTGCGGGCACAGCACGGCGAAGGAGCCGCAGATGTCGATCACCGGAGCAGCAGCGGGAAAGGCCGCCGGAGCGAAGGACCGCACCCACTACCTCTACCTCGCCGTGATCGCGGCGGTCGTCGCCGGCGTCGTGGTGGGCCTGGCCGCGCCGGGATTCGCAGTGGAGCTGAAGCCGGTCGGCACGGGCTTCGTCAACCTCATCAAGATGATGATCAGCCCGGTCATCTTCTGCACCATCGTGCTCGGCATCGGCTCGGTGACCAAGGCCGCCAAGGTCGGCCGGGTCGGCGGCCTGGCACTCGGCTACTTCCTCACCATGTCGACCGTCGCGCTCGGCATCGGCCTGCTGGTCGGCAACCTGCTGGAACCCGGCGGCGGCCTCCACCTGACCGCCGCGCTCGCCAAGTCCGGCCACGCCCAGGCGGCCGCGGGCGGCGCCCAGTCCACCACCGACTTCCTGCTCGGCATGATCCCGACCTCCCTGCCCTCCGCGCTCACCGAGGGCAAGGTGCTGCAGACCCTGCTGGTCGCCCTCCTGGTCGGCTTCGCCCTCCAGGCGATGGGCCCGGCCGGCGCGCCCGTGCTGCGCGGTGTCGAGCACGTCCAGCGGCTGGTCTTCCGGGTGATGGCGATGATCATGTGGGTGGCGCCGGTCGGCGCGTTCGGAGCGATGGCGGCGGTGGTCGGCGCCACCGGCACCGCCGCGCTGAAGAGCCTCGCCGTCATCATGGTCGGCTTCTACCTGACCTGCGCGCTGTTCGTGGTCGTGGTGCTCGGCGCGCTGCTGCGCCTGGTCGCGGGCGTCAACGTCCTCACCCTGCTGCGCTACCTGGGACGCGAGTTCCTGCTGATCCTCTCCACCTCCTCCTCGGAGAGCGCGCTGCCCCGGCTGATCGCCAAGATGGAGCACCTGGGCGTCAGCCGCCCGGTGGTCGGCATCACCGTCCCGACCGGCTACAGCTTCAACCTCGACGGGACCGCGATCTACCTCACCATGGCCTCGATCTTCATCTCGGAGGCGCTGGACAAGCCGATGTCGGTGGGCGAGCAGCTGTCGCTGCTGGTCTTCATGGTGATCGCCAGCAAGGGCGCGGCCGGGGTCACCGGCGCCGGGCTGGCCACCCTGGCGGGCGGACTGCAGTCGCACAAGCCCGCGCTGGTGGACGGGGTCGGGCTGATCGTCGGCATCGACCGGTTCATGTCCGAGGCCCGGGCACTGACCAACTTCGCGGGCAACGCCGTCGCCACCGTGCTGATCGGGCAGTGGACCGGGGAGTTCGACCGTGAGCGGGCCCGGCAGGTGCTGACGGGAGCGGTGCCGTTCGACGAGCGGACACTGCTGGACGCCGACGGCCGGACCGACGGCCGGACCGACGCACCGGCCCCCGCCGCCGGGGCCGGCAACGAGGCCGGGTCCGTGCCCGGCTCCGCCGCCGCCCCGGGACCGGTTCCGGCGACCGCCGCCTGAGCCGCCCTACCGCCCTGCCGCGCTGCCGCCCCACCCCCTGACTCCCCCGGTCCGGCGCCCCGCCCAACCCCCCGGAAAAGGCGCCGGACCGGGGGTTCCGCCTTCCCCGCGCCCGTCAGCACCTGCCGGGCCCGCCCCCTCAGACCTCCTCGGACCCGCTGACCGCCCAGCTCAGGCCGGTCGCCGGGTCCTCCAGCGCGAGGTGCAGGTGCCGCAGCCGGTCCGCCGGGTCCTCCCAGGTGAAGCACCGCATCCGCGCGACCAGCGCCTCCACCTCCGCCCGGTCCGCCCGGTCCGGCCATCCCGGCCGCCCGGCCCCGGTCATCGCCGCCAGCACCCGCCACAGCGCCAGCCGCCCGTGCGCCGCGCCGTGCGCCCGGTCCGCGACGCCCGCCTGCACCAGCGCCGGCCAGGCGAGCGCGAACGGCAGGTACCCGCCGGTGACCACCCGCCCGGGCGCGAGCTGCGCGGCGGCGTGCGGCGCCGACCCCCGCACGCAGACCGCCCGCGCCCACCCGGCCAGCTCGGCGAGCGCCCGGGTGGCGGGCTGCCCGGGCAGCCGGGCGCCGGGTTCGGGCAGGTCCACCGGGGCCAGGCCCTCGCGGCTGGCCGGCAGCGTCAGCAGCGCGCTGCGCGAGCCGCCGTCGCGCAGGTACTCCCGCACCGGCGCGCCCTCGCCACGGCCCGCCGCCTCCCACCGCTCCAGCAGCAGCGGGACGCCCTCGCCGTCCGGCTCGGCGTCCCGGGAGAGGTCCTCGCCGAGCAGCACCCGGGTCTGCGCGACCAGCCGCCGCACCGGGGGCGGGCCGAGCAGCGGGGCGAGCCGCCGCCAGCAGTGGCGGGTCGCCAGTACCTCCCAGAGCGGCCCGGCGTCGTGGTCGGCGACACCGGCGGCCGTGCCGGGGCCGCCGTCCGGGTCGAACAGCCGGGCAGCGACCTCGGGCGGCGCGGCGTACGCGATCAGGTGGCCGAGCGGGGCAGCCTCGACGGCGCCCCGTGCAGGGCGGAGCCGCGCAGGGCCGCCCCGCGTCGGGCCGAACGCGACGGACGCGGCCCGCGCCTGCCGGTAGGCGCCCAGCAGTTCGATCCAACGACCCTCGTCCGCCAGGGAGCGGAGCCGATGCTCCTCGTACGTGATCACGGTTCAGCGTACGGGCCGGACCCGGCGCGTCCTGACGATCCGTCAGTCCGGCGCGTCGGAGCCGTTCCCGCGCCCCTCGACCGTCCCGCGCCCCTCGGCAGTCTCGCGCTCCCGTTCGAGGACGGTCCGCAACCGCTCCAGCGCCCGCCGCCGGGTGAGGGCCAGGGTGGAGCGGTGCACGCCGAGCAGGGCCGCGGCCTCCTCCAGCCCGTACCCGTCGAGGTCGACCAGCAGGACGGCGCGCGCCTGCTTGGCCGTCAGACAGCCCAGCAGCCGCACCACCTCCCAGTGCGCCTGCAACTCGGCCTGCCCGCCCGCCTCCCCGCCGCCGAGCGCCTCGACGTCCTCCAGCGCCTCGAACGGCACCAGCCGGCGGCGGTCACGGCGCCACTCGTCGCGCACGACGTTGACCATCGCGGTGAACGCGTAGGCATAGGGCCGCGGATGGCCGAGGAAGCGGGCGGGCCGCCGGGCGATGCGCAGATACACCTCGTGGACGACGTCCCCCGCGCCGAACGGGCTTCCGAGCAGGCGCGCGGCAGCGCGGTGCAGCCTGGGCAGCAGTTCCGTGAACAGCCGGTCGAACTCCGCCGATTCGCCGCCGGAACAGCGGTCCGGACCCCGTTCGCCCCGACAACCCGGCGCGCTCGCCATGCCGCCCCCTCGGAACTCGGCACCCCGCAGCCCGGTCGGCGGCCACCGACCGGAACCCCCGCGACGCGTCTCCCGCCACGGTTCGCGGTCCTCCTGCCCGCTGCGGATCCCGGTGATGCGTACCGCCCCGCCGTCCTGCCCCGCCCGCACCACCACACGCGCGCCCGCACGAACGCACTGGCGAGCGCCCGCACTGGCGAACGCCCTGACGCCCTGACGCCCTGACGCCCTGACGCACGTTCGACCGAGTCGGCGCTCGGCCGTGTCTACGCTCGGCCCCGCGGCGTCAGACGGACCCGCATCGGGCTGCGCACCTGGAGCGTGATGCCCTGGCCGAGCCGCACCCCTCGGTCGATCGCCTCCAGGTCGAACTCCCGCAGCAGCGCGCCCAGCGCCAGCACCGACTCCAGCATCGAGAAGTGCTGCCCGATGCAGGCCCGCGGCCCGCCCCCGAACGGGTACCAGGCGTACCGGTGGCGCCCCTTCTCCCGCTCGGGCAGGAAGCGGTCGGGGTCGAAGCGGTCGGGCTCCTCCCAGTGGTCGGGGTGCCGGTGGGTCACCCAGGGCGCCAGGATCACCTGGGCTCCGGCCGGGATGACGTGTCCGTCGACCACCGACTCCTCCACCGAGCGGCGCCCCATCTGCGAGGCTGCCGGGTAGAGCCGCATGGCCTCCTTCAGCACCCGGGTCAGGTACGGCAGCGCCTCCAGGTCGGCGGCCACGGGCTCGCGCCCGGCCAGCACCGCGTCCGCCTCCTCGCGCGCCAGGCGGCGCTGCTCGGGGTGCTTGGCCAGCAGGAACAACGCGAAGGCGAGCGAGGTCGCCGTGGTCTCGTGGCCGGCGAGCAGGAAGATCAGCACCTGGTCGCGCAGCTCGTCCGGGTCCAGTCGCTCGCCGTCCTCGCCGCGGGCCCGGGTCAGCAGCTCCAGCAGGTCCTCCGTGCCGCCCGTACCGGCCGGGCCGTCGGCGCCGGACGCTCCGTGGGAACCGTCCGGCCCGTTCGGCCCGCCCGGCCCGTCCACCGCGGGCACCCCGCCGGAGCGCTCCGCCCGCCGGGCCCGCTCGGCGATGATCCGGTCGCACACCGCGTAGAGGTCACGGCGCGCCCCGGCACCGCGCCGGTTGGACGGCGTCGGCCAGGAGCGGGGCACCGGGACCGGCGCGAACCCGCGTTCGAGGACGAACTCCCCTATCACCGGGAAGCTGCGGTGCACCACCTCCACCGCCTCCTCCACGTCCGCCCCGAACAGGATCCGGGACACCGTGCGCAGCGCGAAGCGCGACATCTCCCCGCCCAGGTCGACCACGCCGTCGGGCGCCGCCCGCCACCGTTCGGCCAGCGCCCGGCACTCCACGCCGACCGCCTGCGCGTAGCCGTCCACCCTGCGGCGGGTGAACAGCGGCTGGATCAGCCGGCGCTGGCGCTGGTAGTCGCCGTCGAGGCTGGTCAGCAGGCCGTTGCCGAGGCTGACCCGCAGTTCGTCGTAGAAGCTGTTGTCCTTGCGGAAGTTGGCGGCCTGGCTGCCGAGCACCTGGTGCGCGCCCTCCGGGGAGAACACGGCGTAGAACTCGGCGCGCAGCCCGGGCGGGCCGGCCACGAACCGGACGACGTCGCCGTAGTCGCGGCGGGCGTCGAGGTACGTCCGCAGCGGGCGCCGCGTCAGGTCGAACAGCGAGCCCACCAGGGGGAGTCCGGGCGGGCCCGGTATCCGTTTCGCGGCGTCCGCGCCGGAGCCGGCGCGTGAGGCCGCAGCGACGGTCCCGGCGGCGATGGTGTGTGCCATGTCCCCTCCTCGGTCGTACCCCTCGTACCACCACCAACGTAACTGAGTGGTAATCAGAGCAGAAGGAGCGCACTGGTCGGCCCGGCGGTCGCCGTACGGCGCGCGCCGGGCCTTTCACGCCCCCCTGTCCGTCCTACTCGTACTCCGTGCCGCCCTTGCGGGTGAGGTAGGCGTCCCCGACCGCCTTGGCTATGGCGCGACCGCCCACCACCGGGCTGTAGCGCTCGGTCACCGGCCGGACCACCACACCCTCGCGCACGTGCAGCCCGCGCCCGGAGACCGTCTCGCGGCCCTGCGCGAGCTCCAGCACGGTGTCCGGCGCGAACGGCCCCCGCCACAGCTCGGGCACCAGCGGCAGCTCCCCGTCCAGCAGTTCGGCGGCTGGCAGCCAGCTCAGCCGCCCGTCGACGACCGCCGACACGTCGAACACCGCGTAGCCGGGCACCTCGCCGCGGCCGGTCCCGCCGTAGGTGAGGTCCTGCACGCCCGCGCCGTAGACCTCGCCGAAGACGCCGACCCGCGCGGCGCCGAGCCGCTCGGCCAGCCGCTCGGCGACCCGGGCGACGCCGTGCGCCCGCACCGCCCGCCAGTACAGGTTGCGGCCGTCCTCGGCGAGCGCCAGCCCCCGCGCGGCGAGGCCCTTGGAGGAGACCCGCACCTCGCCCGTGGCGGCGTCGTAGGTGAGCAGGCAGCAGCTGCCGTGCAGCTTCTCGGTCACCACGACGGGCTCGCCGGGCGCGAAGACGTCCGGGAAGCGCTTGAGGTTCTCGACGTCCACCCAGGGCAGCAGGTCCGGGGCCGCGACCACGTCGCCGCTCATCGAGGTGGGCACCGGCGGCTGCCACTTGGTGATGCCGAGCAGCGCGGCGAAGTCCTCGCCGCGTCCGGCCGCGGCCTCCAGGTCGGTGCCGGCCAGTGCGGCGGGCCGGCAGACGATGCCCTGGGACAGCTCGCCGCGCAGCCGCACCGCCTTGACCCGGTCGGCGCCGCTCCCGGCGAGCCGCCCGGTCAGGCCCAGCTCCGCGATCAGCGGGGCCGGCAGCACGGCCTGCTCCGGGATGTAGACGGCCCAGTCGCCGGTGCGGTAGGCGCCCTTGGCGACCACCGCGCGATAGAGGCCGACCTGTGCGAGTTCCAGCGCGTCGGCGTTCGGGTGTTCCAGGACGGTCAACCGCTCGGCGGTGACCCGCAGTGTGGACATGGGTGTGCTCCTTCCCCGGCTCGGCCGGTCGGTCCGTGGACTGACGGCGCCACTCTCCCGCCCCGGCGCGTCCGCGCGCGAACGGTTTTCCGGGTCCGCAAGCCCCCTGCACGCCCCCTCGCCCCTGCGATGGTAGAGACGATTATCTGACCGCAAATGCGGCACTATGATCGCCATGGAGGCCGCAGCTGCGGCCGTGGAACCGCGCCCTTCCGAAGGCGCGCCCAGGAGGGGAAGCGAAGGAATGACCATCCGCAGACTCACCGCCGCCGGCGCCGCGGCCCTCGTCCTCGCCCTCGGCGCCACCGCCTGCGCAAGCAGCGGCGGCCCGGACGGCCGCAACGGCGGGGCCGGCGCCGACGCCTCGAAGGCGTCCGGCCCGGTCACCGTGTTCGCGGCCGCCTCGCTCAAGGAGACCTTCACCGACCTCGGCAGGAAGTTCGAGGCCGCCAACCCCGGCACCAAGGTCACCTTCAACTTCGGCGGCAGCTCCGCCCTCGCCACCAGCATCAACTCCGGCGCCCCCGCCGACGTCTTCGCCGCCGCCAGCCCCGCCACCATGAAGACCGTCACCGACGCGGGCGGCGCCTCGGGCGAGCCGAAGACCTTCGTGCGCAACACGCTGGCCATCGCCGTCCCCAAGGGCAACCCCAAGCACATCACCGGCCTCGCCGCCCTGGCCGCCCCCGGCGTGAAGGTCGCGCTCTGCGCCAAGGAGGTGCCCTGCGGCGCCTCCGCGCTGACCGCCCTCAAGGCCGCGAACGTCGACCTCACCCCGGTCACCCTGGAGCAGGACGTCAAGGGCGCGCTGACCAAGGTCGAACTGGGCGAGGTCGACGCCTCCCTCGTGTACCGCACCGATGTGCGGGCCGGTGCCGGGAAGATCGACGGCGTGGACTTCCCCGAGGCCGCCGAGGCCGTGAACGACTACCCCATCGCCGCGCTGGCCAAGGCGCCCAACAAGGGCGCTGCCGCCGCCTTCGTCGCCTACGTGCAGTCGCCGGAGGCGCAGCAGGTGCTGACCGCGGCGGGCTTCCAGGCCCCGTGATCCGCCGCGCGCTCCCCCGCATCCACCCGCGCCCGCACGGCCGGCGCCGGGCGCACCGGGTGCCGGTCGCCCTGCTGCTCCCGGCCATGCTCGGCCTGGCGTTCCTCGTCCTCCCGCTGGTCGGGCTGCTGGTCCGGGCACCGTGGAGCACGCTGTCGGACCAGCTCACCAGCCCGCAGGTGTGGGAGGCGCTGCGCCTGTCGCTGGTCTGCGCGACGGCGGCCACGGGCGTGTCGCTGGTGCTGGGCGTGCCGCTGGCCTGGCTGCTGGCCCGGACCGAACTGCCGGGCCGCCGGCTGGCCCGGGCCCTGGTGACGCTGCCGCTGGTGCTGCCGCCGGTGGTCGGCGGCGTGGCGCTGCTGCTGGTGCTCGGCCGGCGCGGCATCGTCGGCTCCTGGCTGGACTCCGCCTTCGGCGTGACCCTGCCGTTCACCACCACGGGTGTGGTGATCGCCGAGGCGTTCGTCGCGATGCCGTTCCTGGTGATCAGCGTGGAGGGCGCGCTGCGCGCCGCCGACCCGCGCTACGAGGAGGCCGCCGCGACACTGGGCGCCTCCCGGCTGACCGTCTTCCGCCGGGTGACGCTGCCGCTGATCGCCCCGGGCATCGGGGCCGGCGCGGTGCTGGCCTGGGCCCGGGCGCTCGGCGAGTTCGGCGCGACGATCACCTTCGCGGGCAACTTCCCCGGCCGCACCCAGACCATGCCGCTCGCCGTCTACCTGGCGATGGAGTCGGACCCGGAGGCGGCGATCGCGCTGTCGCTGGTGCTGCTGGTGGTCTCGATCGCGGTCCTGGCCGGGCTGCGCGAGCGCTGGATGTCCGCACCGTGACGCTCGCCGCTTCCGGGTCCGGGTCCGTCCCCGTACCCGCCCTCGCCCTCGTTCCCGTCCCCGTCCCCGTCCCCGGAGGCTCCCGCCGATGACCGCCCCGATCGCTCGGCCCGCCCCCGGACTGGACGCCCGGCTGCGGGTCGAGCGCGCCGCGTTCACCCTGGACCTCGCGCTCACCGCCGCCCCCGGCGAGGTGGTCGCCCTGCTGGGCCCGAACGGCGCCGGCAAGTCCACCGCCCTGCGCGCGCTGGCCGGCCTGCTCCCGCTCGGCGCCGGCCACCTGCGGCTGGACGGCCGTGTCCTGGAGGATCCGGCCCGACGGCTGCACACCCCCGCCGAGGAGCGCCCGGTCGGCGTGGTCTTCCAGGACTACCTGCTGTTCCCCCACCTGAGCGCGCTGGACAACGTGGCGTTCGGCCCGCGCTGCCGGGGCCGCTCCAAGCGCGAGGCGCGCGCCGAGGCGGCCGGCTGGCTGGAGCGGATGGGCCTGGCCGAGCACGCGGACACCCGGCCGGGCCGGCTCTCCGGCGGCCAGGCACAGCGCGTGGCGCTGGCCCGGGCGCTGGCCGTACGGCCGCGACTGCTCCTCCTGGACGAGCCGCTGGCCGCCCTGGACGCCCGCACCAGGCTCGACGTCCGGGCCCGACTTCGGCGCCACCTCGCCGAGTTCGAGGCGGTCGCGGTGCTGGTGACGCACGACCCGCTGGACGCGATGGTACTGGCCGACCGGCTGGTGGTGATCGAGGACGGGCACGAGGTGCAGTCCGGCGTCCCGGCGGAGATCGCACGCCGGCCGCGCACCGACTACATCGCCCGGCTGGTCGGCCTCAACCTCTACCGGGGCACGGCGGACGGGCACCGGGTGACCCTGCCGCAGGGCGCGGTGCTGACGACGGACGAGGAGCTGGCCGGGCCCGCGTTCGTCGCGTTCCCGCCGTCCGCGGTGACCCTGCACCGGGCCCGGCCGGAGGGGAGCGCGCGCAACGTCTGGGAGCTGACGGTGGCCGGCCTGGACCTGCACGGCGACCACGTGCGGGCCGACCTCGCGGGCGCCGTGCCGATGGCCGCCGACCTGACGCCGGCGGCGGCCGCGGAACTCGGGCTCGCACCCGGCGCGGCGGTCTGGGCCGCCGTCAAGGCCGCTCAGACGCACGCCTATCCGGCCTGAGATCGCGCCCCGGTGGGCTCCTTCCGCTAGTCGGACGGCGCGACGAACCCCGACTCGTAGGCGAGGATCACGGCCTGGGTGCGGTCGCGCGCCCCGAGCTTCGCCAGCACGCTGCTGACGTGCGTCTTCACCGTCTGCACGCCGAGGAAGAGCTGTTCGGCGATCTCGCCGTTGGTCAGTCCGCGCGCCACCTGCCGCAGCACCTCGGCCTCGCGCTCCGTCAGGGCGGCCCGCGCCATCGCCGCGCGCGCGGACGCGTTGCCCCGGCCGGCCGCGAGCCGGCGGATCTGGGCGGGGAAGAGCAGCGACTCGCCGGCCGCGACCAGCCGTACCGCCTGGGCGATCTCGGCGGGCCGGGTGCGCTTGAGCAGGAAGCCGTCGGCCCCGGCGCGCAGCGCCTGGTAGACGTAGTCGTCGATCTCGAAGGTGGTGACGACGACGATCTTCGGCGGGCGGCCACCGGGCGCGGCGCCGTCGCGCACCAGTTCACGGGTGGCGGCGAGGCCGTCCGTACCGGGCATCCGGACGTCCATCAGCACCACGTGCGGGCGCAGCCGGCGGGCCAGCGCGACCGCCTCCGCGCCGTCGGACGCCTCCCCGACCACCCGCAGGTCGCCCTGCGCCTCCAGCACCGCCCGCAGGCCGGCCCGGACGAGTTCCTCGTCGTCGGCCAGCAGAATGTCGATCATCACGCGCCCAAGCGTAGGGGTACCCGAACGGCCAGCACCCACTCGCCGGACTCGGCGCCCGCGCTGGCCTCGCCGCCGAGCAGCACGGCCCGCTCGCGGATTCCGCGAAGTCCCTTGCCGCCCCGGCGCGGTGGCGCGTGGTGCGGTGTGCTGCGGGGCAGCGTGCTGCGGTGCGGTGCGCCCCGGTGCGGGGGCAGGGGGTTGGCGCAGCGCAGCTCCAGTCGGCCGTCGCGGACGGCGACGCGGACGCTGATCGGCTCGCCGGGCGCGTACTTGAGGGCGTTGGTGACGCCCTCCTGGACGATCCGGTAGCCCTCGCGGGAGAGCACGCCGGGGAGGCCGGCGGGCGGCACGTCGACCCGGGCCTCGACGGGGCTTCCGGCGGCGCGGGCGGTCTCGAAGAGGGCGGGGAGCCGGTCGATGCCGGGCCGTTCGCGGACGTCCTCCCCGGGCGGCCCGCCCCGGGCGCCCGCGCCGACGGGGGCGCCCGGGTCGAGGGCCGGGTCGCCCTGGTCGCCCGGGTCGCCCGGGTCTCGGAGCAGGGCGAGGGTGCGTTCGAGGTCGTCCATCGCCTGCCGGCCGGTCTCCTCGATGACTTCGAGCGCCTTGGCCGAGAACACCGGGTCGCCGACCTCGCGGGCCGCGCCCGCCTGAAGGACCGTCACCGTCAGGGCGTGGCCGATCGAATCGTGCAGCTCGCGCGCCAACAGGTTGCGCTCCAGCAGCCGTTCGGCGCGCAGCTCGGCCGCGGCCAGCCGATCCGCCGGCGACGGCCCCAGAAGTCTCACCGCCATGGCGAGTTGGAGCCGCCCGGCCCACACGACGAGCCAGCCGAGCCCGAACAGCAGCAGCGGCGACAGCAGCAGCCCCCAGTGCGGCACGCCCCCGCCTGGCACCCGCACGCCGAACACCTCCGGTTCCGGCCGCACGGCCAGGTCGTAGGCGGTGGCGGGCCCGAGGACCGAGGCGGCGCCGACCACCCCGCCGAGGACGAACCGCCCGATCAGCCAGCCCGCCGTCCGCCGCCGGTCGGCCCAACTGCGGGCCGGCTCAACGGCGATGTCCTGCTCGCGGTCGGGTACGAGCAGCAGCCGGGCCTGCACGCCCTCCGCCCGGCGCATCGCGGGCATCAGCGCGAACAGCGCCAGCAGCGCGAGGTCCAGCGGCAGCGCCCGCGCCAGCACCTCGTCGAGGCTCCGCCCCTCGACACCCGGATAGATCATCAGCACCACCCCGGCGAAGATCCAGCCGATCAGCAGGTGCAGCCAGCGCGCGTAGGTGGCGGCGCTCAGCAGGGGCGCGAATATTCGGGGCACCGCGCCATCCTGCCAGGTCAGCGCCGTGCGCGGCCTCCCTCTCGGGAGGGAGGGCACTCCCCTCCCCGGCGGGATCCGCCGGACCGCCCGGATCGGTTCCCATGGATGACGTCACCGGAGAACGGGAGAGAGGGAGGACGGCCGTGATCAAGGTGGAGGGCCTCACCAAGGAGTACGGCGGGGTGCGGGTGGTGGACGGTCTCGGGTTCGAGGTCCGCCCCGGGGTGGTGACCGGCTTCCTCGGGCCCAACGGCGCGGGGAAGAGCACCACGATGCGGCTGGTCCTCGGACTCGACCGCCCGACCGCCGGCCGGGCACTGATCGACGGCCGTCCGTACGCCGAACTGGACGTCCCGCTGCGGCGGGTCGGCGCGCTGCTCGACGCGCACGCCCTGCACGGCGGCCGCACGGCGCGCGGGCACCTGCGCTGGCTGGCCGCGAGCAACGGCTTGCCGGAGCGCCGGGTCGGCGAGGTGCTCGACCAGGTCGGGCTGGCCGACGCGGCCGGCCGGCGGATCCGCGGCTTCTCGCTCGGCATGCTCCAGCGCCTGGGCGTGGCCGCCGCGCTGCTCGGCGACCCGCCGGTGCTGATGCTCGACGAGCCGGTGAACGGCCTCGACCCGGAGGGCATCCGCTGGATCCGCGCGCTGCTGCGCGACCTGGCCGCCGAGGGGCGTGCGGTGCTGGTCTCCTCGCACCTGATGACGGAGATGGCGCTGACCGCCGACCACCTGGTGGTGATCGGCCGGGGCCGACTGCTCGCGGACGCGGCGACCCAGGACTTCATCGACCGCCACGGCCGGAGCAGCGTCCGGGTGCGGGCCGTCGATCCGGACAAGTTGGCTTCGCTGATGGGCCGTTCGGGCCTGGAGGCGCAGCGTGTGGACGACGGTGCCTGGGAGGTCACCGGCGCGGCGCCCGAGGAACTCGCCGCCCTGGCGGCCGCGGAGGGGGTGGTGCTGTACGAGATCGCCGTCCGGCAGGACTCCCTGGAGGAGGCGTTCCTGCGGATGACCGCCGACAGCGTCGAGTACCGGGCGGTGGCCGCGTGAGCGCCGCGACCGCCACCACCGCCACGAGCGCCTCCATCACCCGGAACGTGCTGCGCGCAGAGCGGATCAAGCTCACCACGCTGCGCTCGCTCTGGACCACCCCGCTCGTCGCCCTGCTGCTCACCGTCGGGTTCGGCACCGCCGTCGCCGCCGTGGTCGGCACGAAGGACGACAGTCTCACCGCCGACCCCGGCCTCGGTATCCACTACGGACTCAACTTCGGCCAGGCGGCGCTGGTCTGCTTCGCCGTCCTGCTGCTCGGGCAGGAGTTCAACACCCACATGATCGGTGTCTCGCTCACCGCCGTCCCGCACCGCGGCCGGCTCTACGGCGCGAAGCTCGCCCTCGGCGCGGCCGTCGCCCTCGGCGTCGGCGTGCTCGGCACCGCCGGTTCGTTCATCGGCTACGCCGCGTTCGTGCCGGACGTCTGGGACGCGCCCGCGCTGGCGCGCAGCGCGACGGCGGGGGTCCTGTACCCGGTGCTGCTGGTGGTGTTCTGCCTCGGCCTGACCGCCGTGCTGCGCAATCTGACGGCGGCCATGGGCCTGCTGCTGCCGGGCGTCTTCCTGCTCTCCCCGCTGCTGTCCGGCGTGCCGGGCGTGCGCCGCGCCGTGCAGTTCCTCCCGGACCGGGCGGGCCAGTACGCCCTGCGGTACGCCGACGACCCGCAGGTGGCCTACGGGCACTGGACCGGGCTGCTGATCACGGCCCTGTGGGCGGCGGTGGCCGCGTACGGGGGCCTGTGCAGCCTGCGCCGCCACGCGGCCTGACGCACCGCCGCCCGCCATGTGCAACCCGCGAGTTGCACATGGCGGGCGGAACATGCGACCCTCGGGCAACGGATCGAGGAGGTTCACGGCATGGTCGCCGACAGCATCGAGCGTGAGATCACCATCGCGGCGCCGCGCGAGCGGGTCTGGGAGGTGCTCACCCGGGCGGAGTCCCTGAGCACCTGGTTCGGCGCGGGCACCCCCGCCCGGATCGAGCAGTCGGACCCGCCCACCGTCCTCGCCCTCCGTCGACCGCCGGGCGCCGCCGGCGAGGAGGCGACCGGGGGCGGCTCCACCCTGGTCACCGTCACCCTGACCACCGAGCCGGGCGACCACACCCGCCTGCGCGTGGCGGAGAGCGGCTTCGCCTCCCCCACCTCCCCCCGGGAGGCCGCCCGGTCGCGCTTCGAGCAGAACCGCACCGACTGGACCCGCAGGCTCACCGAGTTCGCCTGCCACACGGAGCGCCTCATCCTCACGCCCCGCCGGTGACGGCTGACAGATGACAACTGACAGATTTCAGATGACAGATAACAGATTTCAGAATCTGTTATCTGTCAGTTGTCATCTGTCAGCCGTCCGCCGTCGGACGTCAGCCGCGCAGCGCCGGGTGGTCCGCGACCACCGTGCAGCTGCCCGGGGCGATCTCGGTGAAGCCCGCGTCCTGCACCAGCGGAAGGCCGCTCGCCACCAGGTCCGCCCACGCCTGCGGCGTCGCGGTGCGGACGGCGAGCGCGTAGCCGCTCGCCGCCCACTCCTTGCGGTGCGCCCGGTCGAGGCGGCGCCAGGCGAGCTGGGCGGCGTGGCCGGTCTGCGCCATCGTCTTGCCGGCGCTCATCTCCAGCTCCGGGTTGAGCCAGAGCACCGGCACGCCGGGCGCCGGGGCGCCGACGGGACCGCTCTCCTCCAGGTCGGTGCCCGACACCTGGAGCTTGGCGAGCTCCTTCGGCCAGCCGTCCAGCGGGACCGGCGGGAAGACCCGCACCTCGGCCTCCCGGCCGGGCACCGTGATGCCGGGCAGCTCCCCGGCCCGGCGCCACTCCCCGCCGCGCGCCCGCCGGACCACCTTGCGGATCCGCGCGTCCTCCCAGGCCGCGACGAGCCCGGCCCACTCCCCCTCGGCCTCGACGACCCGCGGGTCGTCCAGCAGCGTGAGCACCGCCCGCGCCGAGGTCTCCAGCGCGTCGGTCCGCCCGGGCGGCGTCGCGCGCTCCAGCCGGACCACCAGCGGCAGCACGTACTGCGGCCGGGCGTCGCGGTCCTCGGGCGTCGGTCCGGGTTCGAGGTCGGGGACGGAGTCGGGGACGGAGGCGGGAGCCGGGGCGTCGAAGGGAGAAGTCACCCGACCAGCATGCCAGCCGCCGCTCCACCCCTCCGCTCCACCTCTCAGCGGCGGTAGCCGCGCTGCGGGTCCCGCTCCTCCGCATCGTCGTAGGTGAGGAACCAGCCCTCCGGGTGGGTGGCCGTCAGCAGCAGTTCGGCGCGCTGCTCCGCGGTCAGCTCCGGATCGCCGTCGTCCGGCCCGTAGACGCCGAACAGCTCGTCGTGGCAGCCGTCCCAGTCGTAGTCGTACAGGTCCGCGGGCAGGTCGCCCATCATGTCGGCGACCGACTCGGGCTGCGCGCCGAGCAGCGCCCGGGCGTCGACCAGCGCCATCCGCAGCGCGATCTCCTCCGCCAGGCAGCGCGGCAGCGGCCACTCGCCGAGCGCGAGGTCGTCGGCGAGGTCGTCGAAGGTGCGGGCCATGGCCCGGCGCCAGCCCCGGTGCAGCCGCCAGGTGCGCTGCGGCAGCCGTCCGAACACCGTCCAGTCGGCCTCCTCGCCGTCGGCGACCGGCTCGTCCTCGTGCTCGTCGAGGTCGTCGTAGGCGGCATCGGCCAGCCCGAGCAGCTGGGCGTGCAGCAGGCAGGCGGTGCGCGGGGTGAGCGTCCAGTCGCCGGCCGCGCCGCCGCCCTCCTCCTCGTCGCCGTCCAGCGGGAACAGCTCGGCGAAGTCGGGCGCGAAGTCCTCGGTGACGCTGATCTCCAGCGTGCCGCCGATCGCCTCGACCCCCGGGATCGCCGCCACCAGCCGGTCCGGGTGGAGCAGCGCGCCGAGCGCCGCGTTGGCGTCCTCGGCCACCTCGCGCAGCAGCTCACGGCGCTGCCCGGCCGGATCGATGCCCTCGAAGTCCAGTTCCTCCACGGCCGCGATGGCCGCGGCGCGCAGTGCCGGCCAGTTCGTGATCCGCAGGCCCAGGACCACCGTCGCCTCGATCTCCTGCGCGCCGGAGTCCTCCGCCGCGCCCGGCCCCTGTGGATGATCGCTTCGCTCGCCCATGGGCCTACGGTACGGCTTTTCGGCCCGCCGATCACCGGTCTGTACCGGCTACCCTACGCGTTCTCGCCGTTACCGCCCCGCGCGTTCCCGCGCACGCCCCGCGCGTCCCTGTTCGACGACGTCCGAATTCCCGGCAGGATGGGCCGTATGACGAACATCGACGAGTACGGCGGCGGGCAGCGCCCGGACGCCCAGGTCCTGGTAGTGACCACCAACGACATCCCCGGCTACCGGGTCGACCACGTGATCGGCGAGGTCTTCGGCCTGACCGTGCGCAGCCGGCACATCGGCAGCCAGATCGGCGCCTCGCTGAAGTCGCTGGTCGGCGGCGAGCTGCGCGGTCTGACGAAGACGCTGGTGGAGAGCCGCAACGAGGCGATGGAGCGGCTGGTCGAGCAGACCAAGGCGCGCGGCGGGAACGCGGTGCTGATGTTCCGGTTCGACGTCGCGGCGGCGGCCGACGTGGGCACCGAGGTCTGCGCCTACGGCACGGCGGTGGTGATCTCCCCGGCCACGGCCTGACCCCGGTCCGGACGGACGGGCCGTGACGGCGGGAACGCGCGTTCGCGCAGCCGGGAACACGGCCCGTCCGGCGGATGTTTCACGGCTGTGACTGTTTACGGTGCAACCACTCACGGGGCCGCTCACGGCGCGGCCACCGACCGCGCGGCCACCGACGGCGCGGCCACCGACGGCGCCGTCCCGTCGGATGCGGGACGGCGGGTCGACGTCCTGGTGATCGGCGCGGGCCAGGCGGGCCTGTCCGCCGCCTACCACCTGCGCCGACGCGGCTTCGCACCGCACCGCGCGGACACCGACGGCGGGTTCGTCGTCCTCGACGCCGACCGCGCCCCCGGCGGCGCCTGGGCGCACCGCTCGCCGTCCCTGCGGATGGCCACCGTGCACGGCTTCCACGACCTGCCCGACGTCGAGCTCCCCGAGCCCGACCCGGACGCGCCCGCGCGCGAGGTCGTCCCGGGGTACTTCGCGGCGTACGAGGCCCAGCACGCGCTCCCCGTCGTACGCCCCGTCACGGTGCTGGCGGTGCGCTCCGAGTCCGCCCGGCCGGACGCCCGGCTGCTGGTCGGGACCGACTCCGGCACCTGGTCCGCCCGGGCACTGATCAACGCCACCGGGACCTGGACCCGCCCCTTCCTGCCCCACTACCCGGGCCGCTTCGGCGGGCGCCAGCTGCACTACGCCGCCTACCGGGGCCCGGAGGAGTTCGCCGGCCGGCGGGTGCTGGTGGTCGGCGGCGGGGCGTCCGCGATCCAGGTGCTGTCGGAGGTCGCGGCGGTCGGCGAGACCGTCTGGGTCACCCGCACCCCGCCCGTCTACCACGAGGGGCCGTTCACCCCCGAGTACGGCCGCGCGGTGGTCGCCAAGGTCGAGGAGCGGGTCCGCCGGGGGCTGCCGGTGCGCAGCGTGGTGAGCGTGACCGGGCTCGGCCCGTCGGTCGCCTACCGCCGCGCCGAGGAGCTGGGCGCGCTGCACCGCCGCCCGATGTTCGACCGCCTCACCGAGCGCGGGGTCGCCTGGGGCGACGAGGAGCTGGAGGTCGACGCGATCGTCTGGGCCACCGGGTTCCGCCCCGAGGTCGGTCACCTCGCCCCGCTCGGCCTGCGCTCCCCCGGCGGCGGGATCGCCCTCACCGGCACCCGCGCCACCGCCGACCCGCGCGTCCACCTGGTCGGCTACGGGCCGTCCGCCAGCACCGTCGGCGCCAACCGGGCCGGGCGCGCGGCGGTCAACGAGATCGTCCGGCTGCTCGGCGACCCGGCCCCCACGGGGGCCGCGGCACCCCTGGTGACCGGCTGACCGGCTGACAGCTGACGGGCGCGGCGGTGCCGGCCGGCGCTCACCGCGCCCGCGGGCCGCCGTGCCGCGCATCGGCCCAGACGCCCAGCTCCGCCACCGCCGCGTGCAGCGACCTCCCGACGTCGGTCAGCGCGTACTCGACCCGGTACGGGGGCTCGGTGCGGGCGGTGCGCCTCACATACCCCTCGGCCTCCAGGGTGCGCAGCACACGCGTCAGCACCCGGCGGCTCAGGTCCGCGACGGCCCGGTCCAACTCGTTGTATCCGTAAGGGCGTTCAGCGAGCAGGCAGATCAGCACAACGCTCCAGCGGTCCCCGATCCGGTGCAGCACCGCCGTCGCCGGGCACCGCGCGCGGTCCTCGGCGGTGACCGGTGCCGCGGCGCCGGCCTGCGGGTCGTCCGCGCCAGTGGACATGGATGTTCCTTCTTTCGACGAACCGGCGGCCGCACCCATGATCTCCGCAGGACGCCGAAACAGTCGAGGAGTTCACATGCTCGCAGTAACCGGAACGACCGGCCGCTTCGGCCTGCTGGCGCTCACCGCGGTACTCGCCCTGACCGAAGGCCGGGCCGACGTGGTCGCCCTCACCCGCGATCCGGCCCGGGCCGGCGCGGACCCGGACCGCCCCGACGTGCCCGTCCGGCAGGCCGACTTCGCCCGCCCCGACACCCTTCCGTCGGCGCTGGCCGGGGTCAGGCGGCTGCTGCTGGTCAGCACCGAGCGCTCGCCCCGACGCCTGCGACTGCACGAGGCGGCCGTGGAAGCGGCGGTCGCCGCCGGGGTGGAGCACGTCGTCTACACCTCGGTGGTCCGCGCGGCCGACCCGGGCAACCCGGTTCCCGAGGCCGCCGACCACCGGCGCACCGAGCTGCTGCTCGCCGGATCCGGCCTCCCGCACACCGTCCTGCGATTCAACGTCTGGCCGCAGATGCTGCTGCTGACCGGACTGGCCCGGCTCGCGGTCGCACACGGCGAGCTGCCCAGCAGCGCAGCCGACGGCCGGGTGGGCTACATCACCCGGGAGGACACCGCCTGGGCCGCCGCCCGCGTCCTCACCGAAGCCGCCCCCGCCGGGGCCGGCAGCGTCGCGGCCCGCGGCGGAACGGCCCTCGACGGAACGGGCGCCGGCGGAACGGGCGCCGGCGGAACGGGCGCCGGCGGAGCGGATGGCACCCGCACGGTCCTCGACGTGACCGGCCCGGGCCTGACCGACGCCGACGTCGCCGCCGCGCTCGCCGAGGCCACCGGACGGCCGGTACGGCACCGCCCGGTGGCCGACGCGGACGTCCACGGCGCACTGACCGCCCTCGGCGTGCCCGCGCCGCTGGCGGCGGGCTGGGGCGAGAACGACGCGTTCCGGCGCCGGGGCTGGTTCGACGTCCCCGACGACGGCACCACGCGGCGGCTGCTCGGGCGCGCACCGGTCACGCTCACCGGGTTCTTCGCCGCCCACCGCGCCGAACTGCTGGCGCAATCGCCGTGACGCGCCCGGCCGGGGACCGCTCAGCGGTCGTAGTCGACCGTGACCTTCTCCGTCACCGGGCGGGCCTGGCAGGTGAGGACGTAGCCGGCCGCCAGCTCCTTCTCCTCCAGGGCGAAGTTGCGCCGCATCTCCACCTCGCCCTCCGTGACCAGGGCCCGGCAGGTGCCGCAGACCCCGCCCTTGCAGGCGAACGGCAGGTCGGGGCGGGAGCGCTGCGCGCCGTCCAGGATGGAGCGGTCGCACGGCAGCGACAGGGTGCTGCCGCGCCCGTCCAGGACGACGGTGACCTCGCTGCGCGCCGCGCCGTCGGCATCGCCCGCGCCGCCCGGGGTGTCGTCGGCGCGCTCGGCGACCGGCTCGTCCTCGGCGTGGAACAGCTCCTGGTGCACCCGCTCCGCCGGGACGCCCAGCCCCGCCAGCAGTTCCTTCGCCCCGGCGACCATGCCGAACGGCCCGCAGAGCCACCAGTGGCCGACCGTCGCCGTGTCCACCAGCGCCGCCAGCAGCGCCGCGACCCGCTCCGGGTCCAGCCGGCCGCTGAGCAGTTCGGCGTCCCTGGTCTCCCGGGAGAGCACGTGGACCAGCTGGAAGCGGCCCAGGTAGCGGTCCTTGAGGTCGGCCAGCTCGTCGGCGAACATCACGGTGTCGCTGCGCCGGTTGCCGTAGAGCAGGGTCACCGTGGAGGTGCGGTCGGCGGCCAGCACGGAGGCCGCGATCGACACCATCGGCGTGATCCCGGAGCCGGCCGCCAGCAGCACGTGGTCGGCGGGCCCGGCGAGGTCGGGGGTGAACAGGCCGGTCGGCGTCAGCACCTCCACCTCCTCCCCCGGCCGGGCGTCGCGCACCAGCCAGCGGGAGAACAGCCCGCCCGGCACCTCGCGCACGGCGATGCGCAGCGGCCCGCCGACGGGGGCGCAGATCGAGTACGAGCGGCGCTCGTCGACGCCGTCCACCACCCGGCGCAGCGTCAGCGTCTGCCCCGGCCGGAAGGCGAACGCGTCCGCGAGCCCGTCCGGCACGGCGAAGGTCACCGCGACGGCGTCCTCGCAGAGCCGCTCCAGCCCGGCGATCCGCAGCACGTGGAAGGCCGGCCGGCGCGCGGGGCGCACGGCGGGCGGGACCGCGGAGGGGACGGCGGACGGGAGGGCGGAGGGGACGGCGGCCATTCAGATCTCCTTGACGCGTTCGAAGGGCTCGCGGCAGTCCCGGCAGCGCCACAGCGCCTTGCAGGCGGTGGAGCCGAAGCGGGACAGCTCCTCGGTGTCGGTGCCGCCGCAGCGCGGGCAGCCGACGGGCGCGACGGCGGCGTCCGCACTCCCTGCGCCGCCCTCGGAATCCGGGGCATCCCCGCCACCCGCGGCGTCCGCGAGCCGGGTCGGGCCGAGGCTGAGCGGCGTGCTCCCGCCCCGCCGCGCCCCGGTGGCGGCGCCGGGCCGGGGCGGGGCGATGCCTGCCTCGGCGAGCTTCCGCCGGCCCTCGGCGGTGATCAGGTCGGTCGACCAGGGCGGGTCCAGCCGCAGCCGGACCCGGACGTCCGCGAACCCGGCCGCGCGCAGCCGCCGGTCCACGTCGGCGGCCATCTCGGCGACGGCGGGGCAGCCCGAGTACGTGGGGGTGAGCCACGCGGTCACCGTGCCGCCGTCCTCCGTGACCTCGGCCAGCACGCCCAGGTCGGCGAGGGTGAGCACGGGCAGCTCCGGGTCCGGCACGGCCGCCGCCACCGCCCAGGCCGCCCCGCCCGGCGCGCGTGCCCCGGCCACGGCCGTCACCACGTCGCGCCCGGGTGCGCGCGGGCCAGCACCTGGAGCTCGGCGAGCAGCGGGCCGAGCGCCTCGGTGTGCACCCCGTCCCGCCCGGCCCGGCCGCCGACGGCCGCCAGCCCCGGCGCGTCCGGCACCGTCAGCCCGGCCTCCGCGCACACCGCCGCCACCGAGCGCAGCACCGGCTCGCGCAGCGGCCCGGGGTCCGCACCGGCCCGCAGCTCCACCGGGTGCGCGGTGAACAGCTCCTCCAGCAGCGGCCACACCGCGTCCAGCCCGGCCTGCATCCGCGCGGCCGAGTACGGCGTGCCGTCGCCGAGGCGCAGCGTCCACGCCGTCGCGTACTCGCGGTGGTAGGCCAGCTCCTTCGCCCCGCGCGCGGCGACCGCCGCCAGCACCGGGTCGGCGTGCCCGGCCAGCGCCTCGTAGAGCGCGCCGCGGGCCGTGGCGAACAGCAGCAGGCGGGCGACCGAGTACGCGAAGTCCCCGTTCGGCGCCTCGACCAGGCGGACGTTGCGGAACTCGTGCTCCTCGCGCCAGTACGCCAGATCGTCCTCGGTGCGCCCGGAGCCGTCCGCCTGGCCGGCCCGGGTGAGCAGCTGGCGGGCCTGGCCGAGCAGGTCGAGGCCAAGGTTGGCGAGCGCGACCTCCTCCTCCAGCTCCGGCGCCCGGGTGCACCACTCGATCAGCCGCTGGGCGAGGACGAGCGCGTCGTCGCCCAGCATCAGGCAGTAGGCGGCGAGGTCGGCGCCGTCCAGGCCGGGCGGCACGGCGGTGTCCACGCCGAGCAGCGGGTCGGCGAAGCCCGTCCCGTACGCCCAGCGGCCCTCGCCCTCGGGCCCGGGGGACGCCTCGGCGAGGCTCAGGTACACGTGGTCGCCGGTCGCGTGGTCGCCGCTCGGGCGGTCACCGGTCGCGTGGTCGCCGGTCAGGTGGTCACCGGTCGCGTGGTCGCCGGTCAGGTGGTCGTCGGTCATGGTTCGGCTGCTCCCGGTCAGATGTGCGGGACATCCTCGGGGATGTCGTAGAAGGTCGGATGGCGGTAGACCTTGTCGCCGCTGGGAGCGAAGAAGGGGTCGCGTTCGTCCGGGGTGGAGGCGGTGATCGCGTCGGAGCGGACCACCCAGAGGCTGACGCCCTCGTTGCGGCGGGTGTAGAGGTCGCGGGCGGCGAGCAGGGCCATCCGGTCGTCGGAGGCGTGCAGCGAGCCGACGTGCACGTGGTTCAGGCCGCGCCGGGGGCGCACGAACACCTCGTAGAGCGGCCAGCCGGCCTTGGACTCGGTCACTTTCCGTTCTCCTGTTCCGCGCTCAGTGCCGCTTCGGTGCCTGCGCCGCTCCCGGCGCGGCGCTTCGCCGCGTACGCCGTGGCCGCCTCGCGCACCCACGCGCCGTCCTCGTGCGCGGCCCGCCGCCGTTCCATCCGCTGGGCGTTGCACGGGCCCTGGCCGTGGATGACCCGGTTCAGCTCCGACCAGTCCGGTTCGCCGAAGTCCCAGCCGCCGCGCTCCTCGTTCCAGCGCAGCTCCGGGTCGGGGAGCGTGACGCCGAGGTGCTCGGCCTGCGGGACGGTCATGTCGACGAAGCGCTGCCGCAGCTCGTCGTTGGTGTGCCGCTTGATCCGCCAGGCCATCGACCGGGCGGTGTTCGGCGACGCGGCGTCCGAGGGGCCGAACATCATCAGCGACGGCCACCACCAGCGGTCCACCGCGTCCTGGACCATCCGGCGCTGGGCGTCGGTGCCGCGCATCAGCGTCATCAGCAGCTCGAAGCCCTGGCGCTGGTGGAACGACTCCTCCTTGCAGATCCGGACCATGGCGCGGGCGTACGGGCCGTAGCTGCAACGGCAGAGCGGGACCTGGTTGCAGATCGCCGCGCCGTCCACCAGCCAGCCGATCACTCCGACGTCGGCGAAGGTCAGCGTCGGGTAGTTGAAGATCGACGAGTACTTCTGGCGGCCGGTGATCAGCTTCTCGGTGAGCTCGGCGCGGTCCACGCCGAGCGTCTCGGCGGCGGCGTAGAGGTAGAGGCCGTGGCCGGCCTCGTCCTGGGCCTTGGCGAGCAGGATCGCCTTGCGGCGCAGGGAGGGGGCGCGGGTGAGCCAGTTGCCCTCGGGCTGCATGCCGATGATCTCGGAGTGCGCGTGCTGGGCGATCTGGCGGACGAGGGTGGCCCGGTAGGCGTCGGGCATCCAGTCGCGGGGCTCGATCCGCTGCTCCGCGGCGATGACGGCCTCGAACGCCTCCTCGGGCGACGCCCCGGGCCGCTCGGCCACCTCTACTGTCACCACGGTCCCCTTTCGCCGGCTCTGTCCCCGCCACCCGGTTCCGGAAGGCCCGGGCGCCCGCCCGGAACTACCGACCAACCGTTCGGTCGGGTCCATTGTGCGCGCACGGGGGGCGGCTGACAAGGGAGCACCGCCGGTGGCGGGCGGCCCGGGGCGCGGGCGCCCGCCGGCCGGGGGCGGAAAACCGGTTGGCCCGCGCCCGGCCTGCGGCCAGACTCCCGGCATGACACTGCACACGGACGAGATCCCGGCCGACGAGAACCTGGTCCGCTCGCTGCTCAGGGCGCAGCGGCCGGAGTGGGCCGGCCTCGCCCTGGCACCGGCGGGCGCGGGCACGGACAACACCATGTACCGGCTCGGCGACGAACTGCTCGTCCGGCTGCCCCGCACCCCGGACGCCGCCCGGTCCGTGCGGAAGGAGCAGCAGTGGCTGCCGCGCCTGGCCCCGCTGCTCGGCCGCGCCGTCCCCGCACCCGTCCACGCCGGTGCGCCCGGCGCCGCCTTCCCGCTCGCCTGGTCGGTCTACCGCTGGATCGACGGCGCGGAGGCCGGCCCGTCGAGCGTCCGGGACTGGGCCGGCCTCGGCGCGGACCTCGCGGCGTTCGTGCGGGAGCTGCACGGCCTCGACCTGATGGGCGCGCGGAGGGCGGACGACCTCAGCTGGTACCGGGGCGGCTCGCTGCGGGACTGCGACGAGTGGGTCACCCGCTGCCTCGCGGACTGCCGCGCGCTGGCGGGAACCGGCGCGGAGCTCCCCGACGGGGGCGGGGCACTGGACGTCGACACGCTGGAGCGGCTGTGGCGGGCCGGGCTCGCGCTGCCGGAGCCGTCCGCGCCGCACGTCTGGCTGCACGGCGACCTCAAACCCACCAACCTCCTCGTCCGAGACGGCGGGCTGCACGCGGTCATCGACTTCGGCTGCCTGTCGGTCGGCCGTCCGGACGCCGAGCACTCGACCGTCTGGGACCTTCCGGCGGCGGCTCGCCGGGCGTACTGGGAGGCGCTGGACCTCGACGGGCCGACGTGGATCCGTGCCCGCGCGTGGGCGATCGCGGTCGGTGCCGCCGGGATCCCGTACTACTGGCACAGCTATCCGGCGTTCGTCGCCGAGTGCCTGGCCCGCCTGCGGGCGGTCCTCGCGGACGCCGCTGGGCCCTCGGTGTAGGGGGACCGGCGGCGTCCGCGCATCAGGTCGTCGCGCCGTCGGCGGGCGTCGCGCGGCCGTCGGGCGTCGCGCCGTCGGCGGGCGTCGCGCCGTCGGCGGGCGTCGCGCCGTCGGCGGGCGTCACGCCGTCGGCGGGCGTCACGTACTCATGACACGTCACGCGGTCATGAACTCCCGCGCCCGCAGGGCCCGCCGCACGATCCGGACGTCGCCGACGTACCCGTGGAACACCTTGTCCAGCACCCCCGCGTACGCGTAGCCGCCCAGCATCCACGGGCGTCCCAGCGTGGTCAGCCCCACGGCCGGGGTGGCCGGGTTGCGGGCCACCTCGCAGCCGTCGACGTACATCCGGCTGAGCTTCCCGTCGTTGACGACCGCGACGTGCCACCACCGGTCCAGGGGCAGCTGGTGCCCCCAGCAGGTCGACGCGCCGGTCTGGTTGAGCGGGTAGACGCACCACTGCAGGGCGGGCGCCTCGGAGAGGCTGAGCGTCACGACGGGCTCGTCCGCGTCCGTCCCCGGACCGCTCCTGCCCGCCTCGCCCGCCGTCCCCCACCGGCTGAGCAGCGCCGACCAGCGGCTCCGCCCGGAGTCCCAGTCGGCGGGCAGCCTGCAGAAGGCCTCGACGGTGAACCCGCGCTCGAAGGTCTCCCGGTTCAGCGGCGCGGTGGGCCCGGTCTCCAGGTAGGTGCCGCGCACCGGCGAGCGGGTGCCCTTGAACAGCAGGCTGCCGTGGCCCGGCTGGTCCGGGTGGTGGTCGGCGGACCAGGTGAGCGCGCCGTCGGGGGTGCCCGGGGCGCTCCGGACGTACAGGTCGTTGCCCTGCCCCGCCAGGTCCTTGACGACCTGCTGCGCGGTGACCGCCGTACCGTCGCCGGCGCCGCCGTCGAAGCGCCAGTACGCCACGGTGTCCCGCACCAGCAGGCCGGCGGGACGGCGGGACGGGCGCTGCGGTACGGGCGCGAAGCCCGCGAAGCGCCGGTCGAAGTCGATCGCGAGCGAGAAGCGGTCGACGTCCGAGGTCAGCTCGACCTGCTGCGCCGCCAGGGTGTTGCGCTCCTCGGCCGCGATCTCCTGGATCCACGGCGAGAAGGTCGACACGTCGACGGTGTTCCGGTCGAGGTCGAAGCGGTACGCCCGGATCATCGCGGCGCCGCCGTAGTAGCGGTCCTGGTAGTTGGTGATGTGGACGTGGACGTCGTGGCCGGCCTTGTTCTTCAGCACGGTCCGGCCAGGCGGCCAGTAGTGCCCGTTGACGGTGAGGAAGACCTGGTCGTTGCCGCTGATGAGCCGCTCCCAGAGCTTCCTGCCGTAGTCGGACAGCTCGGCCTGGCCGCCGTCGTCGGCGTGCGCCAGGTCGTGGGTGGTCAGGATCACCGGGACCTTCGGGTTGGCGGCGATCACCGCGTTGGCCCAGGCGAAGCCCGCGTCCGAGAGCCGCCAGTCCAGCGAGAGCACCATCCACGGGCGGCCGCCCGCCGTGAAGACGTGGCAGGTGTTGTAGCCGTCCGGGCTGGAGGAGTGGTAGCCGGAGGTGCGGGCGGCCCGTTCCTTGCTGAACGTCTCCAGGTACGGGGTGCTGCCGCGCCGGTCGTCGGTCGAGGAGCGGACGTCGTGGTTGCCGGCGAGCACGCCGTAGGCGGCGCCGGCGTCGTCCAGCAGGCCGAACACCTTGCTGACGGCGGCGTACTCGGCGGCCAGCCCGTTCTCGGTGACGTCGCCGAGGTGGGCCAGGAAGACGATGTTGTCGTCCGTGCCGTCCTCCCGGTTGACCCCGCCGTCGAGCACGTAGCGGATCGAGGCCTCGACCGGCGCCGGGTGGATCCGGTCCTGGTCGAACAGGTACTGGGTGTCCGGCATGACGACGACGGTGAACCGCCGGGCGTCCGGGTCCGGCTGCCAGCGGCCCTTGCCGTTCCCCTTGCCCTTCTGTTCCTTCCCCGAGGCCTTCCGCGCCTGTCCGGGTGCCGCGCCGGGCCCGTCGGACGGCTCGGGGCCGCCGTACGGCGCGGGGCCGGCCGCCTGTGCGGGGGCCGCGCCGAGCACGCCGAGACCCGCCGCGCCGACCCCGGCTCCGAGGAGGCCCGCCCCGCGCAGGAACCGGCGCCGGCCGGCGGCGGCCGGTCCGTCCCCGTCGAGGTCGGCGGTCCGCGGGCACTCGCACTCGCTGCTGGCCGCGTGCCCGGACTCGTGGATGTCGTGCATGTTCGCTCCCGGAGGTGGTGTGGGCCCTGACGGTAGGTACCGGGTCTGGTCGTAGATCATCTACGGGGCCACACGCCGCTGAACAGCGGCCGAACCCGCCGCGCGGGGTCGGCGGGGGGGGTGGGTTCGGCGCCCGGGAGCTCGGCGCAGGGAGCGCGGGTTCGGCGCCGAGAGCGCCGGTTCGGTCGCGAGGCGCCCGCTCAGCGCAGGGCGGCCAGCTCCTCGGCGCGGGCCGCCCGCTCGGCGAACACCTCCGCCTGGCGCTCCTGCATGCGGCGCAGCGCGGTGCGCCGGTCCCGGGAGGCGAGGCGGTCGATGTAGAGGCCGCCGCCGAGGTGGTCGGTCTCGTGCTGGAGGCAGCGCGCGAAGTAGCCGGTGCCCTCGATGACCAGCGGCCGGCCGTCGAGGTCCCGGCCGCGGACGACCGCCGTGTCCGGGCGGGCCAGCTCCAGGTACGGTCCGGGGACGGAGAGACAGCCCTCGGCTGCCTCGACGAGCCGGCGCGCGCCGGCCGGCAGTTCGTCGAGCACCGGGTTGAGGATGTGGCCCACGTGGCGGATGCCGTCCTCGTCGACGCAGTCCCAGACGAAGGCCTGGAGGTCGACGCCGATCTGGTTGGCCGCCAGCCCGACGCCCTGGGCGACCCACATGGCGGCGAACATGTCGTCGATCAGCCGCGCCGGCCCGGGGGGTGCCGAACTCCTCCTCGGACACGTCGCGGCAGCGGCGGTGCAGGACGTCCTCCCCGACGACGGTGATCCGTCGCACCTCGCCCCGCAGCGCCTCCGGCGGCACCGCCGGGTACCCGCTGACCACCGCGCCCTGCACCCGCACCTGCCCCCGGACCCGCGCCGTCCCCACCGTCAGCGCCGTCCGCTCCACCGACTCGCGTCGTGCCATGACCTGTCTCCCCTCCGCGTCTCGGCCTCGGCCGCGCGGCAGCCCCGTCCCGTGCCGCCGGCACCCGGCCAAACTCTCCCATACTTTGCAAAGTCCGAACTTTGCAAAGTATGGAGTGGAGGGTGTCGACGATCTCTCACACCACTGCCAGGAACAGCGTTTCTCCAGCTCATGTGCTGTTCTGTCGCTTGCCGACGGATCCGCACTTGCCAAAACACTTTGCAAAGTTTCATCTTTGCAAAGTGACTACCCCCCATAACCACCCCGCCGAACCGACCGCTCCCCCGATGGCGCCCACCCGGCCGCTGGCGCACCACGCGGTCCGCGCCGCGCTGCTCGACCTGATCGCCGAGTGGGGCAGCATCACCTCGAACCAGGCCGCGCAGATGATCCGCCAGAGTTCGGGAACGTGTTCCTTCCACCTTCGCCAGCTGGCCCGCTACGGGCTGATCGAGGAGGCTCCCACCGGGGACGGCCGTTCACGGCCGTGGCGGTTGCGCTGGGAGGGCTCGCTCATGCCGCCCGGAACGGCCGAGGAGCCGGCCCGCCGGGCTGCCGGACACGACCTGGCCCCCGAACTGGCGAGCGATCTGGAGGACGGCAGCTACCGGCACTGGCTCGCCAACCGGTCCGCCGCGCCCGACGAGTGGCAGCGGGACCACACCTCCAGTGACGTCCTGCACCTCACCGCCGACGAACTCGCCGACCTCGGCGCTGCCGTCCGCGCCCTGCTCGCGCCCTACCGGCAGCGCGAGCCGCGCGCGGGAACCCGCCCCGTGGCGGCGGTCACCCGGCTCTTCCCGCTGCTCGCCGAGGACCGACCGGAGCCGGGCACGCACTGACCGGCGCGACGGCCGGGCGGACGGGCCGTCGGGTGGCGGGCGGACGTGCCGCCGGCCATCGGGTGGCGGGTGCGCGTGGCGGGCGCGGGCGGTGGGTGCGGGCGGCGGGCGGAGAGTGGTCGGCGGATCCCGGAATCCGCCGACCACCGTCACGGCCGGCTACCCGCTCAGCCCTCCGAGCGGTCGCGCAGCCTCGGCAGCGGGACGGCCAGGAGCGCCGCCAGCAGGGCGATGCGCGGCGCCAGCTGGTCGATCCTGATGTGCTCGTGCCGGGCGTGCGCACCCGCGCCGACGGCGCCGAAGCCGTCGAGCGTGGGCAGTCCGCGCGAGCCCGGCAGGTTGGTGTCGCCGGCGCCGCCCGCCGGACCGCCGTCCAGCTGCTGCCCGAGCGCTGCCGCGAGCGAGCGGACGTGACGCAGCAACGGGTTGGCGGAACGTTCCGGCCAGGCCGGACGGCTGGACAGCACCTCGGTGCGCACCCGCGCGCCGGGGCGGAGCGCGGTCAGCCGGGCGAGGTTGTCGAGGGTGCGGCGTTGCGCCTCGGTGGTGGAGAAGCGCAGGCCGAGTTCGGCCTCGGCCCGGCCGGCGATCACGTTGGCGCGGCTGCCGCCGCTGATCCGGCCCGCGTTGAGCTCGGTGCCGGGCAGGCTGGCCAGCCCACGGACGGCGACCAGCTGGTCCACGAGTTCGTCGACCGCCGACACCCCGTCGGCGGCGTCGTTGCCCGCGTGCGCCTCGCGTCCGGTGACGGTGAGCCGCACCCTGGTGGAGCCGCGGCGCGCCGTCTTGAGCCGGCCGTCCGGGTGCGGCGGTTCGAGGCCCAGCACGGCGGCGGCACCGCGCAGTTGGCGCTCCACGAGGCGCCGCCCGTCCGGGCTGCCGACCTCCTCGTCGGAGACCACGACCAGGCGCACGGTGCGGTGCGGGCGTTGGCCGAGGTCGGCGAGGAGGGCGAACGCGCCTTCGAGGACGGCGAGTCCGCCCTTCATGTCGACCACGCCGGGCCCGCTGAGAGCGCCGTCGCTCTCGGTGACCGGCCAGTCGGTGAGGGTGCCGACGGGCCAGACGGTGTCGTGGTGTCCGACCACGAGCAGGTGCGGCAGGCTCTCGTCGCGGCCGTCCCACTGGAGGACCAGGTGGTCGCCGGCCGGGCCGGGTTCGCGCTGGACGGTGGCTCCGGTGGCGCGGAATCCGGCGGCCAACTCCTCGGCGAGGGCGTCGAGTCGGGGCGCGTCGCCACTGGGGGACTCGATCCTGGCAAGGTCCGCGCAACGCTTCCGGACGGCTCCGGCGAGGGTGCGGGCACGAGTGGTGAGGGCCTGGGGCAGACCGGGGAGCGCGGCGGTGGGGCCGGGTTGGCCCTCGCTGTCGGTGACGGCCGGAGTGTGGGGGGCCGCCGCGGTGGGTGGTGCGGCGACGGGCGTGGGGGTGGCCGGGGCGAGGACGGTTCGGGCGGTTCCGGTGCCGGTCGTGCCGGGCGTGGCCGCACCGGGTGCGGCGACGGCGGTCCTGGTCGGTTCGGCGGGGGTGACAGTGGCGGTCGCGGCGGCGGCGACAACGGTGGTGACGGCTGCGGTGGCGGCATCGGCGGGGGTGGTGCCGGTGGTACCGGTTCCGGTCGTGGGGGCGACGGCGGCCGTGGGGCCCGCCGGCTCGGTGGACGGGCGGACGGCCTGAGGACTCAACGCTCGCCTCCGCGGCCGCCGCCGGTATAGAGCGGCCGGGCGGGTCGGCCGGACCGGCTCGCCGGGCGGACGGGCCCGGCGGCATCGGCGGGACAGCGGAGCGGGCCCTCCGGTCCAAGTGCGCTGGAACGGCTGGGCGGCATGTGTGGCATGTGCGTCCTCCTCGCTCGATCCGGTGGCCCCGATCGTCCCGGGGCCTCCGTGGACGGCGGCTTCCCTTGCGGCAGGCGCGGAACAGCGCACCGCTGCAGGGAAGCCGAGATGTGAGCCTAGAAGAACCGTTCGGTTTCCTGCGAGGTGGCCCTGCTCCCAGCGTGCCGGGGCCGGGATCCTCCCCGGCGCGCGGCCGCGGGACGCGGTCGGCGCACGGCGTGCGGATCTGGCCCGGCGCGCGGGCACGGTCGCCGGACCGCGCCCACTTCCACCATGGACCCGGGGCGGTGGTTCGGCAGCGCGGAACGCCAAGGCGCGCGTTTTCCAAGCCAGATGGGTGATGGCGGGTCGGTGGCGAGTACCGCGTGGCGCTGACCGGACCTGGTCCCAGCGGGACGATTCGCCATGAACGGCACGAGCCGCATGAACGGCGTGAATACGGAACGGTCGGGACGGACTGGTCTCCAGCGGTCATGCCGGGCGACGGTCGGTCAGCCGTGGTCGTCGACCACGCCCGCGTCCCGGGCGAGCAGCGCCGCCTGGACACGGTTGCCGACTCCCAGCCCGGTGAGGATCCGGCTGACGTGTGCCTTGACGGTGCTCTCGCGCATACCGAGCACGAGCGCGATCTCGGCGTTGGAACGGCCGACGGCGAGTTCGCGCAGCACGTCGCTCTCACGCGGCGTGAGCGCGGACAGCCTGCCCCGGGCGGCGACCGAGCGCGGCTCCCCGGTGCGGTGGTAGCGGTCGATGAGTCTGCGGGCGGCGGCGGGGTGGAGCATCCCCTGCCCGCCGGCGACGATGTGGACGGCACGGGCGATCTCGGCGGGCGGGGTGTCCTTGAGCAGGAAGCCGTCGGCACCGGCGGCGAGTGCCCGGTAGACGTACTCGTCGAGGTCGAAGGTGGTGAGCGCGATGACGCGCGGGCCGTCGGGGAGCTCGCGCAGCCGGCGGGTCGCGGCGATGCCGTCGAGCCGGGGCATCCGGATGTCCATGAGGGCGACGTCGACGCGGTGCCGTCCGGCGAGTTCGACCGCCTCCAGGCCGTCGGCCGCCTCGGCGACGACTGTCAGCTCGGGATCCTGAGCGAGCAGGTCGACGAGCCCGAGCCGGACCAGTGCGTCGTCGTCGACGACCATCGTGCGGATCACGTCGCCTCGCTCGGTGGGTGCGGTCCCGGCGCGGCAGCCGGGGCCGGATCGGGCGGTCCGGGGCGGGGAGCCGTCGCCGGAGTCATCGCCGGAGTCGTCGTCGGAGATGTCGTCGTCGTCCGGCTGGGAGGTCGTGCGGGCGGACGGACCGGCGGACGGTGCGGGGCGGGAAGGCGGGCGGCCAGGCGGAAGCCGCCGTTGCCGTCGGGACCCGCGTCGAAGTGCCCGCCGAGCGCACCGACCCGCTCGCCGAGCCCGACCAGGCCGTAGCCACCGCCCGTGCAGGCACCGGACGGCGCCGGGTCGCCCGGGCCGTTGTGCACCTCGACGGTCGTCGCGGGCTCCCCGTACTGGACGCGGACGGCGACCTCCGCGGTGTGCGCGTACTTGCGCGCATTGGTCAGCGCCTCCTGGACGACACGGTGCACGGCCAGCCGGTGGGTAGTCGGCACGCTCTCCGGGTCTCCGGTGAGGACGAGTTCGACGTGCTGGCCCGCTTCGGTGGCCTCGCCGACGAGTTCGGCGAGGTCGCGCAGGGCGGGTGCGGCGACGGGTCCGGGGTCCGGGCTATGCCGGGAGAGCGGCGCGCGGTCGGGCGTCGGCGCGAGCCGGTCCGCCGGCTCGGTCCGGCCGAGTGCACCGAGCGGTCCTGGTGGGCCTGGTGGATCTGGTGGCGCGGCGGGTGCAGGGGATGGAAGGGGTGAAGGGGGTGGAACGGGTGGATCGGGAAGGTCCGACGGGTCGGCGCGGAGGGCACCGAGAACGTCCCGCAGGTCGTCGAGCGACCTGGCGGCCGTCGCCCGGAGCAGTTCGAGCCGGTGGGCGAGGCGCTCGGGGTCGTCGGCGACAGTGCCGGCCCGGGCCTGGTCGCGCAGCACGCCAGCGTGCAGCACGAGGAGGCTCAGCCGGTGCGCGAGGACGTCGTGCATCTCACGGGCGATGCGGGCGCGTTCGGCGGCGCGGGCCTGCTCGACGCGCAGCTCGCGTTCGCGGCGCAGCGCGTCGACCTTGGCATGCAGAGTGCGGATCAGCACGCGGCGGCCGCGCAACCACAGACCGAGGCAGACGGCGGCGCCCTCGACGAGGAGCTGGGAGCCGGTGATGCCCGCCCAGTCGAGAACGGAGTCGGCACGGACCACGCTGAGCCCGGCCATCACGGCCCCGGCGACGAGGGCCGGGGTCGTGCGGCCCGTCGAGGCCAGGTGGAAGACGCTGAACAGGCCGGGGAAGGCCCGGTTGAGCAGCCCGCAGACCACGACGGGCAGTACCGCGGCGGCGACCGGGTGGCGACGGGCGACGAGGAGGGAGAGTGAGGCAAGGGCGGCCCCGGCGATCCGCAGTGGGCGCAGGGGCTGGTCGTGGCCGAGCCACTGGAATACGGTCTCCTCGGCGAGGAGCACGAGGACGCTCGCGAGCAGGAGCGTCTCGACCGGCCGGTTCCGGCCAGGGGCGTACCAGCCGAGCAGTGCGCCGCGACCGGGCTGCGGTGCCTCCGGCGCTCGGTCCGGCCGGGTGGCGCGGGGTGGACGGGACGGGAGGCGTGGACGGACCAGGCGCGGCAGACGGGCCGAACGGGCCGGGCGGGGTGTGCGTGTCAGGTGGTCGCTGGTCAACTGGTCCTCCTTCCCTTCGCGCTTCAGGGTCCTGATGCTATGGCGCGTCGGCAGCCCCTGGCCCCTGACGATCGGCCAGTCGCACCCTCTACTTTCGTCGGGGGTGCGGGCTGTCGGTCGGCCGATCCGGGGAGGTCCGGGCGTCCCTAGCTTCGGTGTCATGACGACCGATCAGTTCAGCCCGAGTCCCGCTCCCGACCGACCGGACATCCTGCCCGTTCCCGACCGGCCCCGGCCTGGTGGCGGGGAGGGCTGGTTCTTCCTCTCCGAGGCACTGCGCACCTTCCGGCTGACGGGCGCGGTGGCGCCGAGCGGTGCCGGTCTGGTGAACGCGCTGGTGGTCCCGGCGACGAGCCGTCCGGACCGGCCGATCTCGGTACTGGAGGTGGGGGCCGGGACGGGGGCGGTGACGCGCCGCCTGGTGCGGGTGCTGCGGGCGGGCGACCGGCTGCACGCGGTGGAGTCCAATCCCCGGTTCGTCCAACGGCTGCTCGCGGATCCGGAGTTGGCGCGGCGTGCACCGGAGCTGCGGTTGCGGGTGTCGGAGTGCCGGGTGCAGGACCTCCCGGAGGCCCGCGCGTCGGAACCGGGCTGGGACGGCTGTGGGGCCGGGCCGATCGCCGAGCGTTACGACGTGATCGTCTCGGGCCTGCCGTTCACCAACTTCGAACCGGTGGAGGTCCGGCGCATCCTCGACCTCTATCTGCGACTGCTGGCGCCCGGCGGCGAGCTGACGTACTTCTCCTACCTGGGGACGTCGACGGCGCGGGTGCTCACGTCCGGACCTCGCCAGGGTGCGCAGCACCGGGCGGTGGTGCGGCTGCTGCGGCGGTTCGAGCGGGAGTACGGGCTGGGGAGCCGGACGGTGTGGCGAAACGTTCCTCCGGCGCGGGCGCACCTGCTGCGCGCACCGGACGGGCACCGGGCCGCTTCGGCCGGCGACGACAACGGCGGCGGCGCCCCGGCGGGCGGGGCGCGGGAACCCGCTCGATGATGGACCGGGGCCGCCGGCCGCGGCTCCGCGACGAGCAGTGAGGAGTCCGCGATGACGGTCACGATCCGTGACGCCGAGGGTGCCGGCCGGTTCGAGGCGTGGTTGGGCAACACCCTGGCCGGGTTCGCGGAGTACCTGCGCAGCGAGGAGCTGGTGGTGTACCCGCACACCGTGGTCGAGCCGGCGTACGAGGGGCAGGGCATCGGCGGGGCGCTGGCACGGGCGGCCCTGGACGATGCGCGGGAGCGGGGTCTGGCGGTGCTGGCGACGTGCCCGTTCATCAAGGCGTGGATGTCGCGGCACCCCGAGTACCTCGATCTGGCGTACGAGAACCGGAGCCGGGTGACCGACTGACCCGCCGGCGCGCCCCCGGGGTCCGACGGACGGCTGACAAATGACAGCTGACAGATTTCAGATAACAGATAACAGATTTTGAAATCTGTCAGCACCGAGTGCGCCCTGGCCCCATGCCCACCGCCTCCGCCTCGTCGAGTCCCTGCGCAAGGTCGCCGCCGAGCGGAACGTCACCCTCGCCGAGGCCGACCTCGCGGCCATCGAGGCGGCGGTCCCCGCCGGGTCCGCGGCCGGGGAACGGTACGCTGCCGCCCAGATGGCCCATCCCGACAGCGGGCGCTGAGCCGCGGCCCCGTCCGCGGCGGGCGCCCACCGCGGGCAGGGCCGTCCGCACCCGCACCACCCCGCCGACGGCCGCCACCCGGCCGGCCGCCCGTCCGCCGCACCCGGCGGGCGGACGCCTCACCCGTTAGGACGAACCTCCCCGTGGCCACGGACAGCGCACTCACCAGAGAACAGATCCTGAGCGCGACGGAGGGCGTCCTCAGACGGTTCGGCCCGACCAAGGCCACCGTCGTCGACGTCGCCCGCACCCTCGGCGTCAGCCACGGCAGCGTCTACCGCTTCTTCTCCAGCAAGGCGGCGCTGCGCGAGGCCGTCACCGAGCGCTGGCTCGCCCAGGCCCACGACGAGCTGCGCTTCATCGCCATCGAGCCCGGTCCGGCCGCCGAGCGCCTGCACCGGTGGCTGGCCACGCTGTTCGCCGCCAAGCGCAAGAAGGCCCTGGACGACCCGCAGCTCTTCGCGACCTACACGACGCTGGTCGGGGAGACCAGCAGCATCGTCGACGCCCACCTGGACGCGCTGACCGACCAGATCGCCCAGATCATCCAGGACGGCATCGAGAAGGGGGAGTTCCGGCACACCCCGATCGCCTCCACCGCCCGCGCGGTGTTCGAGGCGACCGCCCACTTCCACCACCCCGCCCACGCCTCCGGCTGGTCCGACCCGGCGGCCGGGGACCGGTTCGAAACCCTCTGGAAGCTCGTCCTGCGCGGCCTGGCGGCCGACACCTGACGGACTCCCCCGCCCCGGACCGGTTCACGCCCGGGCCGCCGACCGGCCCGGGGCGGTGAAAACCACTGGCCCGCCCCCGTGTCCGGCCAGCAGACTGGCGCGCGACGAACCCGTGCCCCGCCCCGCGGAACCCTGCCCGGAGAACGCCATGCGCACCACCAGTCCCGGCCCCATTCCCGGGTCCGCCCTCGACAGCCTGCACGGCCTCGCCCTCGGCGACGCGTTCGGCGACCGCTGGTTCGCCGTCCCCACCGACGAGGCCCCCACCGCGCTCGCGGCCCGGCTGCCCCGTCCCGCGCCCTGGCACTGGACGGACGACACCGCCATGGCGATCGTCCTGCTCCGCCACTTGCGCGCTCGCGGCGAGGTCCACCAGGACGCGCTGGCACGAGAGTTCGCCGCCGAGTACACGCGCGAGCACGGGCGCAAGTACGGCCCCTCGATGCACCGGGTGCTGCGCGAGATCCAGGCCGGCGCCGACTGGCGAACGGTCACGTCGGGCCAGTTCGGGGGCCAGGGCTCCTACGGGAACGGCGCGGCGATGCGGGTGGCGCCGCTCGGCGCCTGGTTCGCCGACGACCTCGACACCGTCGCCCGCCAGGCCGAACTCCAGGCCCGCACCACGCACTTCCACCCCGAGGCGGTCGCCGGGGCGGTCGCCGTCGCGCTCGCGGCCGCGCTCACCGCCCGCAGCCGGGGCCAGGACGCGCCCGCGCGGGCCGAGTTGCTCGACGAGGTCGCCGGCCGGCTGCCGGACAGCGACGTGCGCTCAGGCCTGCGGATCGCCGCCCGGCTGCCCGACGGCGCCTCCGTGCGGCACGCGGCGCACGTCCTCGGCTCCGGGTTCCAGATCTCCGCACCGGACACCGTCCCGTTCGCCCTGTGGTCCGCCGCCGGGCACTTGGACTCGCTGCCCGACGCCCTGTGGCACACCCTGGAGGGCTGGGGCGACATGGACACCACCACCGCGATCGCCGGCGGCACCGTCGCCGCCCGCACCGGCCTGACCGGCGCGCCCGCCTCCTGGCTGGCCGCCCGCGAAGCCCTCCCGCCCGACCTGCCGACCGCCTGACCCGGCTCCTCAGTCCCGGGAGTGGCCGAACACGATCCGGTACAGGACCAGCAGCACGAGCGCCCCGCCGATCGCGGACGCCCAGGTCGCCAGGTCGAAGAACTCGGCCGTCACCGGCCGGTGCAGGAACTTGGAGGAGATCCAGCCCCCGACGAACGACCCGGCGACACCGATCAGGGTGGTCACCACCAGACCACCCGGATCCCGGCCCGGCAGCAGCAACTTGGCCAGCGCCCCGGCCACCAGGCCCAACACGATCCATGCGACGAAGCTCATCCGCGTCCTCCCACCCGTAGCACCGTACGGCGGCCCCGTGCACGCCGTACCACCTGCGAGGACGCCACCCCACCACCCACCGGTTCCCGGCCGCGTGGTCGCCCGGCACGGCGCCGCCCTCCGGCCCCGACTACCCCGCAATGGCGCAGCCATACGCACCTGATCGCCACCGCCGCCTCACAGCGCGGCGCCGAAGTCGCCTCCCCACGGGGCCGGCAACTCCAGCACCCCGGCGGCGGGCCAATCGACCTCACCCGACCGACCTGTCTCGCCCGCCCTTTCACAACTCGCCTCGGCCGAGCCGTCATCGAGGCCACTCGGCATCCCGAGCATCGCTCTCACGGCTCTTCACCCACGAGGGTCCCGCACCGCGCCTCACCACCGTCCCCAGCGCCTCCAACCATGCCGAGAGGCCTCACCCCACACCGCTTACCTTTCCCCTGCCTGCCGCCAGTTCGGCGCCAACACGCAGTGGCCGACCTCCCCCCCCTGGCGCCCCACCACCACCCGACTCGACGCGCCCTCCAGGTCCGCCCACCTCGCCACCGCGCTCCCGAGGATGACAACCCCGCCAAGATCCTCACCCGCGACGCCCGACCCGCCCGGCAAGCAATGTGCCCGTTCCGGACAGACCGCCGGCTCCACAACAACAGGCCAGTCCCGCCGGGCCGTGTCCTGAACGCACCATTACCCACACCTTGCGCACTACGGTTCGGGCCAGACCAAGCGCGCGTGGCAAACAGAGACGGCCCCAGCAGCCGAAGACGACGGGAGTCACCACCAATGGAGCTGCGACCCGGCAGGCGACGACTTCTGAGCGGGGCTGCCGCGACTGCCCTGGCGATCGCGGTCCCGGCCGGTGGGCGAGCTCTTGCACGAGGCACGGGCACGGGCACGGGCACAAGTGGGGGCGAGGAGGGACTCGCCGATCGTCTGCGGGCGCTGGAGCAGGCCCATTCAGCGCGGTTGGGGGTCTTCGTCCACAACTCGGCCACCGGCAGGACGGTGGCGTACCGCGCGGGTGAGCTGTTCCCGATGTGCTCGACGTTCAAGACGATCGCCGTGGCCGCGGTGTTGAGGGACCTCGACCACGACGGCACGTTCCTCGCCAAGCGCATCCGCTACGCGTCAAGCGACGTCACGGAAGCGGGCTACGCACCGGTCACGGGCCTGCACGGGAACCTTGAAACTGGCATGACTGTCGGAGAGTTGTGCGCGGCGGCCATCGTGTTCAGCGACAACGCCGCCGTCGACCTCCTCCTGCGCGAGCTCGGCGGCCCCTCGGCCGTCACTCGCTTCTGCCGCTCCATCGGCGACCGGGTGACCCGCCTCGACCGCTGGGAGCCCGCGCTCAACTCCGCGGAACCGGACCGGATCACCGACACCACCACCCCGCAGGCCATCGCCCGCACCTACGCCTGCCTCACCACCGGGAACGCCCTCGACGCGCCCGACCGCCGACGGCTCACCACCTGGCTGCTGAACAACACGACCGGCGCCAACCGCCTGCGCGCCGGCCTGCCGAAGGACTGGACCGTCGCCGAGAAGACCGGTACGGGCGGCTACGGCACCACCAACGACGTCGGCATCGCCTGGCCGTCCGGCCGGGGACCCGTCACGATCGCGGTCCTGTCCACCAAGCACGACCCCGCCGCCCCGGCCGACGAACCGCTGCTCGCCGGGGCGGCCGCGCTGATCGTCTGATTCCTCCGACGGTCCTCGCCGGAGAGGCGGTACGGCCCCAGGTAGTAGGAGAGCGCCGCGTGCGACGGGCCGTCACAGACCTCGCCGCCGACCAGGAGTCCGATCACCTCGGCCTCGGACAGCCACTCCACCCGGGCTGCCTCCGAGGTGTCCTGCGGTTCGCCGATCCGGCTGCAGGCCGTCACGTGGTAGCTCCGGAAGTGGGCGTCGCTGATGCCCGCCATGGCGGCGGCCGGCAGGCCGTGGATCAGCGGGAGGTGCGCAGGGCGGGGATGACGGCGGTGCCGTAGGCGTCGATGGTGGGTTCGACGGCGTCGTGCATGGCGTAGATGGCGAACTGGTCGACGCCGAGGGTGCGGAGGTGGTCGAGGCGGGCCAGGTGGGTGGCGGTGGGGCCGATGAGGCAGAAGCGGTCGACGATCTCGTCGGGGACGAAGGCGGTGTCGGGGTTTCCGGCGCGGCCGTGGTGGCTGTAGTCGTAGCCCTGGCGGTCCTTGATGTAGGCGGTGAGCGCCTCGGGGACGAGGTCGGAGTGTTCGCCGTAGTGGCGGACGAGGTCGGCGACGTGGTTGCCGACCATGCCTCCGAACCAGCGGCACTGTTCGCGGGCGTGGGCGAGGGTGGCCGGGTCGTCGTCGGCGGTGACGTAGGCGGGGGCGGCGACGCAGATGGTGAGGGTGTCGGGGTCGCGGCCGGCTTCGGTGGCGGCGCGGCGGACGGCCTTGACCATGTACTCGGTGAGGAAGGGGTCGGCGAGTTGGAGGATGAAGCCGTCGGCCTGGCGGCCGGTCAGGGCGAGGGCCTTGGGGCCGTAGGCGCCCATCCAGACGGGCAGGGTGGCGCCCTCGCCGACCCAGGGCAGGTGCATCTCGGTGCCGTCGACCTCGGCGGTGCGGCCCTCGGCCAGTTCCTTGATGGCGTGCATGGCCTGCGAGAGGCGCTCCAGGGTGGCGGGTTTGCGGCCGGCGACGCGCATGGCGGAGTCGCCGCGGCCGATGCCGCAGACGGTGCGGTTGCCGTACATGTCGTTGAGGGTGGCGAACAGGGAGGCGGTGACCTCCCAGGTGCGGGTGGAGGGGTTGGTGACCATGGGGCCGACGGTGAGGGTGCTGGTCCCGGCGAGGATGCGGCTGTAGATGACGAAGGGCTCCTGCCACAGGACGCAGGAGTCGAAGGTCCAGCCGTGGCTGAAGCCGGCCCGTTCGGCACGGATCATGCGGTCGACGAGCAGGCGGGCGGGCGGGTCGGTCTGCAGGACGAGGCCGATGTCCATGGTGGCTCCGGAGGAGGAGGGGACGGAGAGGGGACGGAGAGGGGAGGGAGAGTGAGAGGGAGTGGGGGTCACCCCAGGTACTGGCAGGTGTCGCGGCGCAGGAAGGTGCCGTGGCCGGCCCGGCCGAGCCAGGTGCCGTGGTCGAGGACGACGGTGCCGCGGGACAGGACGGTGCGGGCACGGCCGGTGAGGGTGCGGCCCTCGTACGCCGAGTAGTCGACGTTCATGTGGTGGGTGGCGGCGGAGACGGTCTGCACGGCGGTGGGGTCGTAGACGACCACGTCGGCGTCGGCACCGGGCGCGAGGGTGCCCTTGCGGGGGTGCAGGCCGAACATCCGGGCCGGGGTGGTGCAGGCGAGTTCGATCCAGCGGCGGCGGCTGAGGTGTCCGTCGACGACGGCCTGGTGGAGGAGGTCCATCCGGTTCTCCACGCCGGGCAGGCCGTTGGGGATCTTCGAGAAGTCGCCGCGGCCGAGTTCCTTCTGGCCGGTGTAGCAGAACGGGCAGTGGTCGGTGGAGACCACCTGGAGGTCGTTGGTGCGCAGGCCGCGCCAGAGGGCCGCCTGGTGCTCGCGGGGGCGCAGCGGGGTGCTGCACACGTACTTGGCGCCCTCGAAGCCGTCGTCGCCCTCCTCGGCGAGGTTGTCGGTGGAGAGGAAGAGGTACTGGGGACAGGTCTCGCCGAAGACGGGGTGGCCGTCGTCGCGGGCGCGGGCCAGTTCGGCGAGTGCGGAGGCGGCGGAGACGTGGACGACGTAGAGCGGGCTGCCGGCGACCTGGGCGAGCCTGATGGCGCGGTGGGTGGCCTCGGCCTCCAGCAGTTCGCGGCGGACCTCGCCGTGGTGGCGGGGTGCGGTGCGGCCGGCGGCGAGGGCCTGTTCGACGAGGACGTCGATGGCGATGCCGTTCTCGGCGTGCATCATGATCATTCCGCCGTTGGCGGCGGCGCGCTGCATGGCGCGCAGGATGCGGCCGTCGTCGCTGTAGAAGACGCCGGGGTAGGCCATGAAGAGTTTGAAGGAGGTGGACTCGCCGGAGGCGACGAGGGCGTCCATCTCCTTGAGGACGGCGTCGGTGACGTCGGAGACGATGGTGTGGAAGGCGTAGTCGACGGCGCAGTTGCCCTCGGCCTTGGCGTGCCAGGCGTCCAGGCCCTCGCGCAGGCTGCCGCCGACGGGCTGGACGGCGAAGTCGACGATGGTGGTGGTGCCGCCCCAGGCGGCGGCGCGGGTGCCGGTCTCGAAGGTGTCGGAGGCGTGGGTGCCGCCGAAGGGGAGTTCCATGTGGGTGTGGACGTCGACGCCGCCCGGGATGACGTAGTGGCCGGCCGCGTCGATGACGGTGTCGGCGGTCCAGGAGAGGGCTGCCCCGCTGCCGGTGGCGGCGAGGGCGGCGATCCGTTCGCCCTCGATGAGGACGTCGGCGCGCAGTTCCTCGGTGGCGGTGATGACGAGTCCGCCGCGGACGGCGGTGCGGCGGGGTGCGGCGGAGGTCACGGGTCCGGCCTCCCTCACGCCTCGGTGAGCGGGCCGTAGGCCTCGGGGCGGCGGTCGCGGTAGAAGGCCCACTGCTGCCGGACCTCTTCGATCAGCCCGAGGTCGAGGTCGCGGACGACCAGTTCCTCCTCCTTGTCGGAGGCGACGTCGCCGACGAAGCGGCCGCGCGGGTCGACGAAGTAGGAGGTGCCGTAGAAGTCGTTGTCGCCGTACTCCTCGGTGCCGACGCGGTTGATGGCGGCGACGTAGTAGGCGTTGGCGACGGCGGCAGCCGGCTGTTCGAGCTGCCAGAGGTAGGCGGAGAGGCTGCGGCTGGTCGCGGAGGGGTTGTAGACGATCTGCGCGCCGGCCAGGCCGAGCGCGCGCCAGCCCTCGGGGAAGTGCCGGTCGTAGCAGATGTAGACGCCGACCTTGCCGACCGCGGTGTCGAAGACGGGCCAGCCGAGGTTGCCGGGCTTGAAGTAGTACTTCTCCCAGAAGCCCTTGACCTGCGGGATGTGGTGCTTGCGGTACTTGCCGAGGTAGCGGCCGTCGGCGTCGATCACGGCGGCGGTGTTGTAGTAGACGCCGGGCTGCTCCTCCTCGTAGACGGGGACGACGAGGACGAGGCCGAGTTCGCGGGCGAGGTCGCCCATCCGGCGCACGGTGGGGCCGTCGGGGACGGGCTCGGCCCAGCGGTAGTGCTCGGGCTCCTGGACCTGGCAGAAGTACGGGGCGTTGAAGACCTCCTGGAAGCCGAGGACCTTCGCGCCCTGGGCGGCGGCCTCGCGGGCGTGGCGCTCGTGGAGGGCGATCATGCTCTCCTGGTCGCCGGTCCAGCGGGTCTGGACGAGGGCGGCACGGACGATCTGCGACATGGGTACCTCCGCAACTCCGCGGCCCGTCCCGGGGGCGGGCCCGCGGTTCGAGGGTCGGCGGGCGGTGCTGCCTGCGGTGGATGTCTTCGTGCGGTCGTTCGGCGTCGTGCGGTCGTTCGGCGTGCGGTGAGTGCGCGGCCCGTGCGCGGCCGATGCGCGGCCGATGCGCGGCCGATGCGCGGTCTACGTGCGTAGAGGGTGGGTGTCTCGACCGTAGGCCCGGCCTCGGTCGCCTGACAATACGTCGGACGCGACGCGGCCGGGGCGATCCTGCTGCGCGGACACGCGGGGCCCGGGGGCGGGATGAATAGATGGGATGAAACGGTCATCTACCCCGGAGGCGCACTCCTTACTCATTCGGGTGAATCCAGGAGCGGAACGGCGCACTTCGGGGCAGGAAGCCGGTGACGCGAAGCGGCCGGAAGGGGGTGGTGGACGGATGGTGACGGCGGACGGGGCGAGGGCGGACGGGGCGAGGGGGGCGGCGCGGGTGCCCGCCTGGGGCGGGGTGCTGCTCGGGCTCGGGGTGCCGGTGCCGGCGGTGCTCGGGTGGCTGCTGTTCGTCCGCCGGACGCCCGCCGGCCAGGGCACGCTGGACGTCCGGCTCCAGTTGGCCGGTTCACGGGCCGCCGCCGAGGCCGTGCTCGCCGGGCGGGCCCCGGCCTTCCGGGCCTCGCTGGACGCCGACCTCTGGCTGATCGGCGGCCTCGCGGTGACGCTGGCGGCCGCCGGGCTGCTCGGTTCGTACGTGTTCACCCGGGCGCACTGGCGGCTGACCGCGCTCGTCGCCGGCCTGGCCGGTGTGCTGGCCGGCGGCTGCGACCTGGCCGAGGACGTCCTGCTGGCCGCCGGGCTCGGCTGCACCGGCCCCGGGCCGGCCGGCGGGGACGCGCCCTTCGCGGCGGCGGCCGCGTTCGCCACCCTGAAGTGGCTGCTGCTGCCCCCGGCGGGCGCGGTGGCGGTCGTCGTCTGCGCCGCCACCGTGCACCGGGCGGTGCGCGCCCTGCTGCCCCGGCCACCGGAGGAGGCCGGCGAGGACTCCGCGGACCCCGGGGACCCCGGGGACACCGGGAACGCCGGGAACGCCGGGGCGGGGCCGGCGCTGATCCCGCCGTGGCCGGTGGCGACCGCGCGGGGCGGGCGGTGGCCGCCCGGGCCCCGGGCCCACGGGCCGCTCGCCCGGCACGCGCGCTGGCGCAACGCCGCCCGGGTACCGCCCGGCCGCGAGCACGCCCGGCTCGGCTTCTGCGTCTCCGGCGGCGGCATCCGCTCGGCCTGCGTCACCCTCGGCGCGTTGCAGGCGCTGCGCCCCTGGCTGAAACAGGCCCGCTACCTGGTCGCCGTCTCCGGCGGCGGGTACACCGTCGGCGCGATGCAGCTGGCGCTGAGCGACTCGGCGCCCGGCGGACCGGTCCGGGCCCGCTCGGGGCTGAGCACGGACACCGTGCTCGAACCGGGCTCGCCCGAGGAGGACCACCTGCGGCGCCACTCCAAGTACCTGGCGGACGGCGCGGGCGAGTGGCTGGTGGCGCTCGGCACCCTGCTGCGCGGCCTGGTCGCGGCGCTCTCCCTGCTGCTCGCCACCGTCCTGGTGCTGGGCCTGGGGCTGAGCCACTGCTACCACCTCGTCCCGCTCGCCGACCTGGACGGGCCGTCGGCGCGCTCCCCCGCCCTGTTCGCCCTCGCCGGGCTGCTGGCGACCGCCGCCACCGGGTGGCTGCTGTGGCTGCTCACCTTCTCCTGGCTCGGCTGGAACACCCTGCTGCCCCGCGTCCTGCGCCGCTTCTCGCACGGCGCGCTCGCGCTGGCCGCGTTGACCGCCGCCGGCGTGCTGGCCGTCCCCGGCCTGGCCTGGGGCGCGGTCGCGCTCCAGCGCGCGCTCGCCGTCGGCGCCCGGCAGACCGGGGCCGGGATCAGCCTGACCGTGCTGCTCAGCTACCTGGCCCTGCTGCTGGGCATCCTCTGGCACGGCCGGCGCGCCATCGAGCAGGGCGCGGCGGTGCTCGGCGGCGTGCTGCGCGGGGTGCGGCGCGGTGCCGGCCCGCGCCGCCCCGGCGGGCTCACCGGGCGGATCACCGAGTACCTGGTGCTGTGGTCGGCGCTGACCGCGCTCACCTCGGGCACGCTGCTCACCTTCGGCTGGGCGGTGGCCACCGGGCACACCTGGCCGGGCGCGCTCCAGGTGCTGCTGCCGCTGGTCCTGGTCACGGTGGGGCTCAACCTCGACCAGACCTGGATGGGCCTGCACCCCTTCTACCGGCGCCGGCTGGCCTCGGCCTTCGCCGTGCGGCGGGTGGTCGAGGACGGGGACCGGTGGGGCGAGGGCGGTGAGGACGGCGGGACCGAGGGCACGGCCGGGGAGGTGCTGGCCCGGCCGTACCACTTCTTCCGCGAGCAGACCCGGCTCAGCCACTACGGCGCCCGGCGGCCGGACTTCCCCCAGGTGATCTTCGCGGCGGCGGCGAACCTCTCCGGCAGCGCGCGCACCCCACCCGGCCGGCGGGCGGTGTCGTTCACCTTCTCCCACGACTACGTGGGCGGGCCGGACGTCGGGTACGCGCGCACCGACCTGCTGGAGCGGCGCACCCGGCGGCACATCGCCCGCGACCTCACCGTGCAGTCCGCGATGGCCGTCTCCGGTGCGGCGTTCTCCTCCGCGATGGGCCGCCGCTCCCGCGCCTACCAGGGGCTGTTCGCGGTGACCAACGCCCGGTTGGGCACCTGGCTGCCCAACCCGGCGGCGCTCGCCCCGCTCTGGGCCGCCGACCGGGACTGGCGGTACGCGCCGCAGCCGGCCGTGCGGCGGCTGTCCTACCAGCTGCGGGAGGCCTGCGGGCGGTACCCGATGGACGCGCGGTTCCTGCTCACCACGGACGGCGGGCACTACGAGAACCTCGGCCTGGTCGAGCTGCTGCGCCACGGCGTGCGGACGGCGGTGTGCATCGACGCGAGCGGCGACTCCGCCTTCGCGGGCGCGCTGGCGGCGGCGATCACGCTGGCGCGGGAGGAGTTGGGCATCGCCATCACGCTGCGCGAGCCGGAGCTGCTGGTGCCGGGCAGCGCCGGGGGCGCCCTCTGCGGTTGCACGCCCTGCGCGTGCGCGCCGTGCGCGGGCTGCCAGCCGCCGTTGCGCGGCCTGGCGGCGCGGCTGGCGGACCGGCTCTCCGCCCGGGCGGTGGTGGTCGGCGACATCGTGTACCCGTGGCCGCTGGAGCTCGGGGAGGCCGACGGCCTGCCTGGGACGGACCGGCACGGCACGCTGGTCGTCGCCCAGGCCGTGCTCACCCCGGGCATGCCGTACGAGTTGCACGCGTACGCGGCGGCCGATGCGGCGTTCCCGAACGACGGTGCCGGCGACCAGTGGTTCGACCACCGGCAGTTCGACGCCTACCAGACGCTCGGCCGGTACCTGGGCGAGCAGGCCGCACCGGCCGTCGCGGCGGCGCTGGCGGCGCCGGTGCCCGCCCCGGCACCCGAAGAGCCGGCCCCGGCCCCGACCCCGGCTGCTGCGGCAGCGGCGACGGCGACGGCCGACCGCAAGGCCGACGGCCGGGCCCCGGGGCGGACCGGGACCGTCCCCGGGCCCGGCCGGGCGCCGGCGGCGGAGCACGGCGCCACCGCACCCGACCAGGGGCGCAACGGGCAGCCGTGACGGTGTGCGCTTGACTCCCACGGCGTCCGTCGGGAAGGATCCGGCTCATGGACTCCGGCACCACTCTGGTCTGCCGCCTGCACGTCGACCTCCGACGCCAGGCGAGTTCCATCTGTGCCTGTTGTTGAGTTTCCCCTTCCCCGCCGACCGCGCCCTGTGACGTTCACCAGGGCCCGCGCCGCGCACCCGCACCCGCAGTACTCCTGACGCGCCTTCGACCGGCGTGACCGCGCCACCCTCCGGTGTCCGACCGGTGCGGTCCGGCGCGTGCGCCACCGCGCGTCCCCGTTCCCCCTCCCCCTCCCCCCTTCTCCGAGGACACCCACATGAGTCTGGACCTCGCCCCCGACACGCCCGCCGCCACCACCAACAGCACCGCCACCGCTACCGCCACCGCCGCCCCGTCCCCGGCCGGGGACACCCGGGGGCCGCTCACCCCCAACGCGCTGCGGAAGGTCGTCCGCGAGCTGGCCGAACGGCCCGAGCAGTGGATCCACCACGTACGGCTCTCCACCGAGGAGCGCTGGTACCGGCGGCTCGCCGCCGACGACGACCACGAGGTGTGGCTGATCAGCTGGCTGCCCGGCCAGTCCACCGGCTTCCACGACCACGGCGGCTCGCGCGGCGCGTTCACCGTCGCGCTGGGCGAGTTGGAGGAGCTGTCGCTGGGCGGCCCCGAGCAGGGGCTGCTGATCCGGCGGATCCCGTCCGGCACCGCCCGCGCCTTCGGCCCCGAATACGTGCACGACGTCCGCAACACCGCGTCCGGCCCGGCCGTGACGCTGCACGCCTACTCGCCGCCGCTCAGCTCGATGGCGCACTACGAACTGCGGGCCGGCGGCCTGGTCCGCACCTCCGAGGAAGGACCCGACCAGTGGTGACCACGATCGACGACCTGCTCGCCCGCTCCCGCGCGGGCGTCCACCGCCCCGGCGCCGAGGAGGCGTTCCGCGCGCAGCGCGACGGCGCGCTGCTGGTGGACATCCGCCCGGCGGCGCAGCGCGCGTCCGAGGGGGAGATCCCCGGCACGCTGATCATCGAGCGCAACGTCCTGGAGTGGCGGCTGGATCCGACGGGCAGTCACCGGATCCCGGAGGCCACCGGCCACGACCTGGAGGTGATCCTGGTCTGCTCGGAGGGGTACGCGTCGAGCCTGGCGGCGGCTTCACTGCGCGAGCTGGGCCTGCACCGCGCGACCGACCTGGACGGCGGGTTCGCCGGCTGGGCGGCGGCCGGGCTGCCGACCCGTCAGGGAGGCTGAGCGGGCCGCGATCGCGAGGCCGGCCGGTGGTCGGATCCGTACGGGGCGGCGCCCGGCGGATCCGGCCACGGCTGGTACATGCGGCTGGTAAATCAGGGACACCGGGGTCGTCAGGTCATAGGCTGATCAGAGTTTCCGCCGCCGTCAGGGCGGGCAGCCACGCGACCGAGGACACATCGACCGAGAAGGCAACCGACCAGGACCGGCAGCCGGCAGACCGACACAAGCGACCGAGCGACACAGCGACCGAGCAACAGACGAGCAGTCGGACAGACCGCCGGACGACGACACCATCGGCACCGCCGCCGGGGCCGCCGAGACGAGGACACACCCCCCGTGATCAGATTCGACGGCGCGGGCAAGCGCCACCCCGACGGCACGGTCGCCGTCGAGGGCCTCGACCTCGACGTCCCCACCGGCCGGACGACCGTGCTGGTCGGACCGTCCGGATGCGGGAAGACCACCCTGCTGCGGATGGTCAACCGCATGATCGAGCCGACCTCGGGGCGGGTCCTGCTGGACGGCACCGATGTGGCGGCGCTCGATCCGGCCAAGCTGCGGCGCGGCATCGGGTACGTCATCCAGCAGGCCGGGCTGTTCCCGCACCGCCGGGTGATCGACAACGTGGCGACCGTCCCCTACCTGCTCGGCTGGGACCGGAAGAAGGCGCGCGCCCGGGCGGCCGAACTGCTCGACCTGGTCGGGCTCGCCCCGGAGACCGCCAAGCGCTATCCGTTCCAGCTCTCCGGCGGGCAGCAGCAGCGCGTCGGCGTGGCGCGGGCGCTGGCCGCCGATCCGCCGGTGCTGCTGATGGACGAGCCGTTCAGCGCCGTCGACCCGGTGGTGCGGGCCGGGCTCCAGGAGGAGCTGCTGCGCCTGCAGTCGGAGCTGCACAAGACGGTGCTGTTCGTGACCCATGACATCGAGGAGGCCGTCCGGCTCGGCGACCAGGTCGTGGTGCTGCGCGAGCGGGGCCGGATCGCCCAGCTCGCGGACCCGCACACGCTGCTCACGGCGCCCGCGGACGCGGACGTCGCCGCCTTCCTCGGCCGCGACCGGGGCCTGCGCGGACTAGGGCTGCGGCCCGCCACCGCCGTCGCCGTCCGACCGATACCGGGCGGGCGCGGGGGCCGGACGAACGGCGGGGCCCCGGGCGGTGGCGCACCGGGCGGCAGTGGGGTCCCGGGCAGTGGGGTCCCGGGCAGTGGGGCGCGCTTCGGCAGGTGGGAGCTCGCGCTGGACGACGGGCGCCGCCCGATCGGGTGGATCGACCTCGACGCGGCGGGTACCGCCCTGCAACCGGCACCCGGCTTCCGGCCCGAGGCCGACACGCTGCGCGCCGCGCTGGACGCCGCCGTGCTCTCCCCCGCCGGGGTCGCCCTCGCGCTGGACGCCGACGGCCGGGTGACCGGCACGGCCGACCGCGAGGCCGTACTGGCGGCGCTCGCGGCCCGCCCGGCCCCGGCCGCCCACCGGGCCCCGGCCGATACCGCCCCGGCGGAGGTGCCCCGTCCCCCCGCGGCGGACGAACCGGAGAAGGACGGAGCCGCCGGTGGACGATGAACCGATCATCCGCTGGTACTGGATCGGCGACCACCTCGGCTACCTCGGCGACCTGCTCGCCGACCACGCCGTCATCGCGCTGCTCCCGGTCCTGATCGGCCTGCTGCTGGCGATCCCGCTCGGCCTGGCCTGCGCCCGCTTCCCGCGCCTCTACCAGCCGCTCGCCGCCGTCTTCAACATCGTCTACGCGCTGCCCTCGCTGGCCGTCTTCGTGGTGCTCATCCCCTACACGGGGCTGGCCACCCAGGCCACCGTGATGATCCCGCTCACCTTCTACGCGCTCGCCGTGCTGCTGCCCACCACGGTGGACGGGCTGCGCGCGGTGCCCGACCCGGTGCGGCAGGCCGCGACCGCGATGGGGTACGGGCCGTGGCACCGGCTGGCCGCCGTCGAACTGCCCGCCGCCGTCCCCTACCTGGTGGCCGGTCTGCGGGTGGCGGCCGTCTCCAGCATCTCGCTGGCCTCGGTGGGCGCGCTGGTCGGGCGCGGCGGGCTCGGCTACCTGTTCGTCGACGGCTTCCAGCGCACCTTCCCGACCCCGATCGTGGCCGGAATCGTACTGATCGCCGCACTCGCCCTGGCCGTGGACCTGCTGCTGGTCGGCGCCCGCCGGCTGCTGGCGCCCTGGGCCGTGCGGGAGAAGGGAGCGGGCCGGTGAACTGGCTCACCTGGCTGGGGGACTTCTTCTCCGACCCGGACCGCCGCAGCGGGCCGAACTCGATCGCCAACCGGATCGCCGAGCACCTGCTGTTCTCCGGCGAGGCGCTGCTCCTCGCCGCGCTGCTGGCCGTCCCGCTGGGCCTGCTGATCGGCTACACCGGTCGCGGCGTCACCGCGGTGACCGCGCTCGCCGGCGCCGCCCGCGCGCTGCCGACGCTCGGGCTGGTGACGCTGGCCGTGCTGCTGGCCGGGGTCGGCGACACCGCCGTCCTGGTGCCGCTGGTCGCGCTGGCCGCGCCGCCGCTGCTGGTGGCCGCCGTCGAGGGGGTGCGCGGCACCGACCCGGACGTGCGGGACGCGGCGCGCGGCGTCGGGCTGACGCACCCGCAGGTGCTGCGGCAGGTCTGTGTGCCGTCCGCGCTGCCGACCCTGCTGGCGGGCTTCCGGACCGCGACCGTGCAGGTCATCGCGACGGCGACGGTGGCCGCGTACGTCGGACTCGGCGGGCTCGGCCGGTACGTCGTCGACGGGCTGGCCACCCGGGACTACCCGATGACGGTCGGCGGCGCGCTGCTGGTGGTGCTGCTCGCGGTCGGGGCGCAGGTGTTCTTCGCGCTGCTCGCCCGGTACGCGCTGCCGCCCGGGCTGCGCGCGCAGCAGCTGGCCGCCGCCCGGCAGCCGACGTGACCCGTTCCGGCCCGCAGGCCCGCCGCCGGGCCGCCGCCGTCCCCTTCGACCGACCGTGACGTTCAAGACGACCACGACGACCACGACGACCGTGAAGTCCACCTCGAAAGGACACCTATCACCATGTCGACATCCGCATCCGCGCCGCTGAGAGGGGTGCCGGCCGGCCGCCGCGCCGCCGCCCTGGCCGCCCTCGCCGCGCTCGCCCTGACCGCGACGGCCTGCTCCTCCTCGGGCGGCGACCCGCTGGGCGGCAACGGCTCGGCGGCCCCGGCGCCCGCGGACAGCGGGTCCGCGGGCGCCCCGGCCGGCGGGACGGTCGTGGTCGGCTCGGCGAACTTCCCGGAGAACGTGCTGCTCGGCTCGATCTACTCGCAGGCACTCAAGGCCAAGGGCGTGAAGGTCGAGGAGAAGTTCAACATCGGCAGCCGCGAGGTCCTCTACGGGCAGCTGCAGAGCGGCAGCCTGTCGGTGCTGCCCGAGTACAACGGCTCGCTGCTCGCCTACCTGGGCGGCAAGTCGGCGGATCCGGGCACGAACGCCGTCAACGCCGAGCTGGCCAAGACGCTGCCCGCCTCGCTCGCGATCCTGGACTCCTCGCCCGCCGAGGACAAGGACACCCTGAGCGTCAGCCAGGAGACCGCCGACAAGTACAAGCTGACGTCGATCGCCGACCTGGCCGGCAAGGCGGGCGAGCTCACCATCGGCGGCCCGCCGGAGTTCAAGTCGCGCCAGGAGCAGCCGCTCAAGGACGTCTACGGCGTGACGTTCAAGGAGTGGAAGTCGACCGGCGAGACCACCGCCAACGCGGTCAAGGACGGCTCGGTGCAGGTCGGCAACGTCTTCTCCACCGACCCGAAGATCACACAGCTGAAGCTCGTCCCGCTCACCGACCCCAAGAACCTGTTCGCCGCCCAGAACGTCACGCCGCTGGTCAACAAGGCCAAGGTGGACACGACGGCGACCGGCGCGCTCAACGCGGTGTCAGCGAAGCTGGACACGCCGGGGCTGCTGGCGCTGATGAAGAAGGTCGCCGTGGACAAGGAGGACCCGTCGGCGGTCGCCAAGGAGTGGCTGAAGAGCAACGGTCTCTCCTGACCGCGGGGGACGCCGGACCCGGGGGCCGCTTCCGGGTCCGGCGGACCTTCCCTTGAACGGCGCGAACATGACAGGGTGGCGCCATGCGCACTCGCCTTCTCGCCGCCACCCTCACGGCCTTGGCCGCGGTGAGCCTCGCCTCGTGCTCCGGCTCCGGCCCGGGCTCGGGCACCACCGCGGCCGGCAGCAGCACCGCGGCCGACTCGAACGCGCCGGACCCGAACGCGCCCGGCTCCCCGTCGGCGACCGCCGCCACGCCGCCCGCGACACCCGCGACGACGACACCGCCGACCGCCCCCGCCCCGGCGCCGGGCACCCCCGACACGCCCGGCCCCGGCACCACGGCCGGCCCCTCCCCCGGCGCGCCGACGGGCGGGCCCGCGGCCTCGGCCGCGAACCCGCCCACCCCCGGGACCACCGGTTCCACGCCGGCCGCCGGCGCCCCCGCCGACCCCCCGGCGGCACCGAAGCCGGCGCCCCCCACCGACGCCGGACTGCCGGCCGCACCCGCCGCGGACCTCTCCGCGCGGCTGATCGCCGCGCTGGACGCGATCGACCCGGCGATCGTCGGCGGACAGCCCGAGCGGGCCGTCGTCCGGGCCCGCGAGCAGTGCCAGTCGATGTACCAGTTCCCCAAGGACCGCGCCAAGTTGGCCGACCTGGTCAACCAACGCTTCACGGATCCCGCCCACCCGCAGGGTTTCGGAACGGAGAAGGCGGAGAAGATCCTGGACGCGCTGCGCACCACCCTCTGCCCGCCGGCCTGACACACCCGGCGGGACCTCGATCGGCCCGGTGTCCTGAGCTCCGGGCCGCCGTGGCCGCGCGCAACGACCATCGCGCGGCCACGGTACACACCCCCGGATCAGACCAGGCTCCAGGCGGTGTCCTTGTCGTCGGACGAGACGAAGTCCATGGCTTCCTCCTTTCCAAGGGTCGGCATCCGTACGGACGCGTCGAATTGAAGACGCACGGACAAGGCGCAGGGTTGACGGACGCACGGACGCGGCACCGGACCGGCGGACGCACGGCGCGACGGTGCGCCTACGGATGCCCGGCGGACGGGCGGGGTCGGGGTGACGGGTGTTCCCGCGCGGAACGGGCACCCGGGAGAACGGGCACGCGGAGGGGCGGGAGTGCCGTAGCACGACAGACGGCAGAGGAGCAGAGCGGCAGATGAACGAACGGGCGAACGGCGCGAACGGCCGCGGGAGCGAACGGACATGGTCCGGCCGTCGGCCGCCGGTGGCGGCGGGCCGGGCCCCGGGAGCCGGGGGCTCACCCGTGCGGGCGGCAGGCGCCCTCTCTGTCGAGCTTCCAGTCGAGGTCTCGCATGCCCCGATCATGTCGGAGCAGCCACCGGGCCACAACCGGTTTTGCGGGTGGTTGACCATCGTCCGGCCAACCTCGGCCGACCATGCTTCGCCAACGAACTGTAAGGACTCTTGACAGACGAGTGGTCTAGTCCAACCATAGGCATGTCGATCCGACCGGGATGCACTGTGGGGGTGTGACCACCGGCGGCTGAGGCACTGCCCTGCCATGCCCCGCCCTGCTCCGCCCCCAGGCCCCGCCACGGCGTACGCGCGCCCGCGCACCGCCGTCCGTCCGTGCCGCGTGCCTGCGGGGTAGCAACACCCCCGCGCCACCGCACCGCCCGCACGGCCCTCTCCCCCTACGAGGGTCCCGCGCGTCCCGCCATCCCCCGCAAGGTCCGCAGCGCAGTTCCGCACGCTTCACCAACGTCCTGCCCCACCACGCCTGTTGGAGAACCCATGCGTCTACGCAGAACAGTTCAGGCCGCCCTGACAGCCTGTGCCACACTCGTCGCCTCAGCCGGCCTGATCGCCGGTTCGGCGACGGCCGGCGCGGCGACGGCGAGCCCGGCCGCCGCCGAGGTGAGCGCCACCACGGCCGCGAAGCCCCTGCCCAGCCGGGTGTTCGCCCCCTACTTCGAGGCCTGGACGGGCGAGAGCCCCGCCGCACTGTCCGCCCAGTCCGGTGCCAAGTACCTGACGATGGCGTTCCTGCAGACGGCCACCAAGGGCTCCTGCACCCCGTACTGGAACGGCGACACCTCGCTGCCGATCGCGCAGTCCTCCTTCGGCGCCGACTTCGCCACCATCAGGGCCAACGGCGGCGACGTGATCCCGTCGTTCGGCGGCTACACCGCCGACACCACCGGCACCGAACTGGCCGACAGCTGCACCGACGTCAACCAGATCGCCGCCGCGTACCAGAAGCTCATCACCACGTACGACATCAGCCGGATCGACCTCGACATCGAGGCCGACTCGCTGGACAACGCCGCGGGCATCGACCGCCGCAACAAGGCGATCAAGCTGACGCAGGACTGGGCCGCCGCCAACGGCCGGCAGATCCAGTTCTCCTACACGCTGCCGACCACCACCAGCGGCCCCGCCGCCAACGGCATCGCGCTGCTGAAGAACGCCGTCGCCAACAACGCGCGGATCGACGTCGTCAAGCTGATGACGTTCGACTACTACGACAACGCCACGCACGACATGGCCGCCGACACCGTGACCGCGGCGACCGGCCTGTACAACCAGCTGGCCAAGCTGTACCCGACCAAGACCCCCTCCCAGCTCTGGGCGTCCATCGGCATCATCGAGATGCCCGGCATCGACGACTTCGGACCGGCCGAGACCTTCACGCTGGCCAACGCGAGGACGGTCTACGACTGGGCCGTGTCCAGGGGCATCAGCACGCTGTCGTTCTGGGCGCTGCAGCGCGACACCGGCAAGTGCCCCGGCGTCGGCGGGCGCAACGACTGCTCCGGGATCGAGCAGAACACCTGGGACTTCACCAGGATCTTCGCGCCGTTCACCAGCAGCTACCCGCCCGCCAGCGACTTCACGCTGAGCCTGAACCCCAACACGGGCTCCGTGGTGGCCGGTTCGTCCACCACCGCCACCGTGAACACCTATGAGATCACCCCGCCCGGCGGCTCGCCCTCCGGCACCGCGCAGAGCATCAACCTGAGCGTCAGCGGCGCGCCCGCCGGCGTCACCGCCGCGGTCAACCCCGGTACCGTCCTCGCCGGTTCGCCCGCCACGCTCACCGTGACCACCGCGGCCACCACCACTCCGGGCAGCTACCCGCTCACCGTCACCGGCACCGCCGCCTCCGGCAGCCACACCGCCACCTACACGCTGAAGGTGACGAGCACCCAGCCGGGCAACGACTTCTCCGTCGCGGTGAGCCCGTCCGCCGGTTCGGTCACGGCCGGCTCCTCCGCGAGCGCCACCGTCAACACCGGTGTCGTCTCCGGCTCCGCGCAGAACGTCGCCCTGACCGTCAGCGGCGCCCCGGCCGGGGTCACCGCCACGGTCAACCCCGGTAGCGTCACCGCCGGTTCGCCCGCGACGCTGAACGTCACCACCGCGGCCACCACCACTCCGGGCAGCTACCCGCTCACCGTCACCGGCACCGCCGCCTCCGGCAGCCACACCGCCACCTACACGCTGACCGTCACCGGGGTCACCCCGCCCGGCGGTCTGTCCAACGGCGGCCTGGAGACCGGCAGCCTGGGTCCGTGGACCTGCCAGGCCGGCGGCTCCGTGGTGAGCACCCCGGCCCACTCCGGCTCGTACGCGCTCCAGGCCGCGGCCGGCGCGGCGCAGACCGGTGAGTGCACCCAGACCGTCACCCTGGCGCCCAACAAGTCCTACACCCTGACCGGTTGGGTCCAGGGCAGCTACGCCTACATCGGCGTGAGCGGCGGCGCCACCGGCTCCGCGTGGACCAGCTCCTCCGGCTGGACCAAGCTCTCCGTCCCGTTCACCACCGGTGCCTCCGGCACGGCGACGGTCTACCTGCACGGCTGGTACGGCCAGGGCAACGTCTTCGGCGACGACTTCTCGATCGCCTGACGGAGCGCTGACGTACGACGAGACGAGACGCCGGGGCCGGGCGGCAGTCGACGACGGACAACTGACGGCTGACAGATTTCAGCTGACAGATGACAGATGACAGATAACGTCAACTGTCAATTGTCAGCCGCCCGCCCCGCTCCACTCCCCCGCCGGGGTGCCGCGACCCACGTGTCGCGGCAC
>NZ_JBHVER010000009.1:0-90502 GCF_042802195.1 Kitasatospora sp. NPDC057500
TGGGTCCGACAGGTCCGCGAGCCCGTCCGCTTCGCCGACGCGCTCAACGCACTCGACGACGTCACCACCTACGTCGAGCTCGGCCCCGACGGCGTGCTCTCCGCCCTCGTCCAGCAGCCCGACGCCGTCACAGCGCCCCTGCTGCGCCGGGAGCGCGACGAGGCCACCACCGCCCTCACCGCCCTCGCCACCCTGCACGTCAACGGCACCCCCGTCGACTGGTCCCCGCTCTTCACCGGCGTCCAGCCCGCCGAACTGCCGACCTACGCCTTCCAACGGCAGCGCTACTGGCTCCGGTCGGTGACCTCCGCGGGCGTCACGGAGCCCGCCGAGGGCGGCTTCTGGAGCGTCGTCGAGCGCGGCGACCTGCCCGCGTTCGCCGCCGAGCTGGGCATCGACGTCGATGCCGCGGCCACCGTGCTGCCCGCGCTGTCGACCTGGCGGGCGCGCGGCCAGGAGCGGTCGCTGATCGACGGCTGGCGATACCGGGCCGTCTGGCGACCGATCGCCGATCCGGGCCCGGCCCGGATCGACGGCGCCTGGCTGCTGCTCGGGCCCGACGGCGAGGACACCGACACCCTCGCCGAGGCCCTGACCGGTCACGGCGCGACCGTACGGCGGCTGCCGACGGCGGACACCCCGATCGGCACCAGCGACCCGGGGGCGACCCGGGCCGAACTCGTTGCCCGTGTGCGGACGTTGGAAACGCCGCTCGCCGGCGTGCTCGCGCCGGCCGGCCCGCTCACCGAGACCCTCGCGGTCGTCCAGGCGCTCGGCGACGCCGGGATCACGGCGCCGCTGTGGCTGCTGACCCGCGGCGCCGTCACGACGGGCACCGCCGACCCGGCGGCCGACCCGCGCGGGGCGGAGACCTGGGGCTTCGGCCGGGTCCTCGCCCTGGAGCACCCCGACCGCTGGGGCGGGCTGATCGACCTCCCCGCTCGACCGGACGCCCGCACCGCCGCCCGGCTGGCCGCCGTACTGGCAGGCAGGCTCGGCGACGAGGCCGAGATCTGCGTCCGCTCCACCGGACTGCTGGTCCGGCGTCTGACCCCGGCGCCCCGGCGGCCCGGCGCGAGCTGGGAGCCGACCGGGACGGTCCTGGTCACCGGGGGCACCGGCGGCCTCGGCCGGCAGGTCGCCCGGTGGGCCGCGGAGCAGGGCGCCCGCCGCGTCGTGCTCGTCGGCCGCCGCGGCCCCGAGGCGGACGGCGTCCGCGAACTGGCGGCGGAGTTCGGCACCGTCGAGGCACGCGCCTGCGACCTGACCGACCGCGACGCGGTCGCGGCGCTGGTCCGGGAGTTCGACGACGAACCGGACCTGGCGATCGTGCACGCCGCCGGAGTACTGGACGACGGCGTGGTGGCCGGCCTCGACCCGGCCCGGCTCGACACGGTGCTCGCGGCCAAGTCCGGCGCCGCCTGGCAGCTCCACGAGCTGACGGAGCACCGTCCGGTCTCGGCGTTCGTGCTGTTCTCCTCGACCGCCGGTGTCTTCGGCAATCCCGGCCAGGCCAACTACGCCGCCGCCAACGCCGCCCTCGACGCGCTCGCCGAGCACCGCGCCGCCCTGGCACTGCCCGCGACCTCGATCGCCTGGGGCCCATGGGCCGAGGCGGGCATGATGGCCGACCACGGGAGCTCGGCGCAGTTCCGCCGCACCGGCCTCTCGCTGCTGCGCCCCGCCGCCGCTCTCGCCGCGATGGCCGCCGCCGTCGGCAGCGGCGAGTCGGCGGTCGTCGTCGCGGACGTGCGCTGGGACCGGTTCGCCGCCGAACTCGGCGCGCTCCGGCCCGCCTCCGTCCTCGCCGATCTGCCCGAGGCGCGCACACCGGCCCGCGAAGTGACCGTCACCGGCCGACTGCCGCTCGCCGTGCGGCTGGCCGACCTCCCGCCCGCCGAGGCGCGCCGGACGGTGCTGGCCGAGGTGCGCGAGCAGGCCGCGATCGTCCTCGGGCACGGCTCGGCGGACGCGGTGGCGTCCGACCGCTCGTTCCAGGAGCTGGGCTTCGACTCGCTGACCGCGATGGAGCTCCGGAACCGGCTGGCCGCCGCGACCGGCGTCACCCTGCCGGCCGCGCTGGTCTTCGACTACCCGGACGCCGAGCGGCTGGCCGACTTCCTGCTGCGGCGGCTGGTCGGCACCCCGGCCGAGGCAGGGCCCGCGGCCCCGACCCGCCCGGCCCCCGGTATCGCCGACGACCCGGTCGTGATCACCGGACTGGCCTGCCGCTTCCCCGGCGGGGCCGACAGCCCCGAGCAGCTCTGGGACCTGCTGGCCTCCGGCACCGACGCGATGGGCGGGTTCCCGACGGACCGAGGCTGGGACCTGGAGGCGCTCTACCACCCGGACCCGGAACACCCCGGCACCACGTACACGCGCACCGGCGGCTTCGTAACGGGCGCGGGTGAGTTCGACGCGGGCCTGTTCGGCATCTCGCCGCGCGAGGCGCTGGCGATGGACCCGCAGCAGCGGCTGCTGCTGGAGACCTCCTGGGAGGCGTTCGAGCACGCGGGCATCGACCCGCTGTCGCTGCGCGGCGAGCAGGTCGGCGTGTTCGCCGGCACCAACGGCCAGGACTACGTGGCGCTGCTGGACGAGGGGCCGGAGGGCGTCGCCGACTCGGCGGGCCACATCGGCACCGGCAACGCGGCGAGCGTGCTCTCGGGCCGCGTCTCGTACACCTTCGGGCTGGAGGGTCCGGCGGTGACGGTCGACACGGCGTGCTCGTCCTCGCTGGTGGCGCTGCACCTGGCGGCGCAGGCGCTGCGTGGCGGCGAGTGCTCGATGGCCCTGGTCGGCGGCGCCACTGTGATGGCGACCCCGACCGCGTTCGTCGACTTCTCGCGCCAGCGCGGCCTGGCGGCCGACGGCCGGTGCAAGTCGTTCGGCGCGGACGCCGACGGCACCGCCTGGGGCGAGGGAGCGGGCGTCTTCGTGGTGGAGCGGCTCTCCACTGCCCGGGCGGCGGGTCGTCGGGTGTTGGCGGTGGTGCGGGGTACGGCGGTGAACCAGGATGGTGCGTCGAATGGTCTGACGGCGCCGAACGGTCCGTCGCAGCAGCGGGTGATCCGGGCGGCGCTGGCGCAGGCCGGGCTGGATCCGCAGGACGTCGACGTGGTCGAGGCGCACGGGACGGGGACGTCGCTGGGTGACCCGATCGAGGCGGAAGCGCTGTTGGCGACGTACGGGCGCGAGCGCTCCGGTGAGCCGTTGTGGCTGGGGTCGGTGAAGTCGAACATCGGGCACACGCAGGCGGCTGCGGGTGTTGCGGGGATCATCAAGATGGTTCTCGCGATGCGGCACGAGACCCTGCCCGCGACGCTGCACGCAGACGAGCCGTCGCCGCACGTCGACTGGTCGGCGGGTGCGGTGGAGCTGCTGGCGCAGGCGCGGCCGTGGCCGGCGGGCGGGCGTCCGCGCCGGGCGGGCGTGTCCTCGTTCGGGATCAGCGGGACCAATGCGCACGTGATCCTGGAAGAGGCTCCGGTGATCTCGGCTCCCGACGTGGCCGCTGTGGAACTTCCGCTGGTGCCGGTGCTGTTGTCCGGCCGGACGCCGGAGGCGTTGCGCGCGCAGGCGGAGCGGCTGCGGGATGCGGCCGGTGAGGATGTACGGGCGTTCGGTGCCGCGTCGGTTCGGCGTGCCGGGCTGGCGCACCGGGCGGTGGTGCTGGCGGGTGACCGGGGCGCGCTGGTCGGCGGTCTGGATGCTCTCGCGTCCGGAGCCGGTGGGTTGACGGGCAGGGCACGGCCCGGCCGGGTGGCGTTCCTGTTCACGGGGCAGGGGGCTCAGCGGGTGGGGATGGGTCGGGGGTTGTACGAGGCGTTCCCGGTGTTCGCGGATGCGTTCGATGCGGTGGCGTTGCAGGTGGACGCGTATCTGGAGCGGCCGTTGGCGGTGGTGCTGGCGGACGAGGAGTTGATCCACCGCACCGAGTACGCGCAGCCGGCGCTGTTCGCGGTGGAGGTGGCGTCGTACGCGCTGCTCCGGTCCTGGGGCGTTGAGGCTGACGTGCTGGTGGGTCACTCGATCGGTGAGATCGCGGCTGCGCATGTGGCGGGTGTGCTGTCGTTGGCGGATGCTGCTGTGCTGGTGACTGCGCGCGGGCGGCTGATGCAGGCGCTGCCGTCCGGCGGTGCGATGCTGGCGGTCGGGGCCTCGGAGGGCGAGGTTCGCGAAGCGTTCCCGGACCTCGATCTCGCGGCGGTCAACGGTCCGGCGTCGGTGGTGGTTTCGGGCCCGGTGGAGGAGATCGAGGCGGCTGCTGCGGTGGCGGCCGAGCGGGGGTGGAAGGCCTCGCGGCTGCGGACCAGCCATGCTTTCCACTCCCGCCTGATGGACCCGATGCTGGACCAGTTCCGGTTCGTGGTCGGCGGGTTGGAGTTCGCCGCGCCGAAGCTCCCGGTGGTCTCGACCGTCACCGGCCGCCCGGTGGAGCCGGGGCAGTGGTCGGACCCGGAGTACTGGGTGCGGCAGGTTCGCGAGCCCGTCCGGTTCGCCGACGCGCTGGCGGCGTTGGACGGTGTCACCCGCTTCGTCGAGCTGGGCCCGGACGGTGTGCTGTCCGCCCTCGTCCAGCAGCCCGACGCCGTGACGGCGCCGCTGCTGCGCCGGGAGCGCGACGAGGTCACCACCGCCCTCACCGCGCTCGCGACCCTGTACGTCGACGGCGTCCCGGTGGACTGGCGCTCGCTGTTCGGCCGCGTCCCCCTCGCCGGACTGCCCACGTACGCCTTCCAACGTGAGCGGTTCTGGCCCGAGAAGGGGTTCCGCCCGCGCGTCGACCACGACGACGACGGCTTCTGGGCGGTGGTCGAGGACGGCGACGCCGACATCCTCGCCGACCGGCTCGGGGTGGACAGCGCCGTGCTGGCGGACCTGCTCCCGGCGCTGGCCGCCTGGCGGGCGCGCGGCCGTGAGCGGTCGTTGATCGACGGCTGGCGCTACCGCGACAGCTGGACCCCGGCCGCTCTCACCGACCGCGGGCGGCTCAGCGGAACGTGGCTGCTCGTCGGTGACGACCGCTTCGGCCTCGGTGAGCTGCTCGCCGGCCTGGGCGCCGACGTCACGCCGCTGCCCACCGGGTCGCGCGGCGAGCTCGCGGACCTGCTGGCGGACCGGGCGGCTTCGGGTGTGGTCACGGCTCCCGGTTCGGTCGGGGAGGCGCTGGCGCTCGTCCAGGCCCTGGCCGACGCCGGGTGCCGGGCACCGCTGTGGGTCGTGACCCGGCGTGCGGTGGCGACCGGCCGGGCGGACGGCGCAGTGGACGTCGACCAGGCGCAACTGTGGGGCTTCGGCCGCGCGGTGGGCTTGGAACACCCGGACTTCTGGGGCGGCCTGCTCGACCTCCCCGCCGCGGTGGACAGCCGGGCCGCCGGCCGCCTCGGGGCGGTGCTGTCCGGCGTGCTGGGCGCGGAGGATCAGGTCGCCATACGGAGCGGCGGTGTGCTGGTGCGGCGCTTGGCGCACGCGCCGGCGGCGTCGGGCACGGCCTGGCGACCGCGCGGCACGGTGCTGATCACCGGCGGCACCGGTGGGCTGGGCGCGGAGGTCGCCCGGTGGGCGGCGGGGGCCGGTGCGGAGCGGTTGGTGCTGGTGTCGCGGCGTGGGCTTGGGGCGCCGGGGGCTGCGGAGTTGGCGGCGGAGTTGCCGAACGCCGAGGTGCACGCGTGCGACCTGGCCGACCGGTCGGCCGTCGAGGCGCTGCTGGCGGTTGTCGGTGGCGTGGACGCGGTGGTGCACGCGGCGGGTGTGGCCGAGGACGTGCCACTGGTCGAAGCGGACCGGGCCCATCTGGATCGGGTGATCCGGGGCAAGGTCGACGGCGCCCTGCACCTGGACGAACTGGTCGGCGAGGTCGACGCGTTCGTGGTCTTCTCGTCCATCTCGGCGACCTGGGGCAGCAGTCGGCAGGCCGCGTACGGGGCGGCCAACACCGCTCTCGACGCCCTCGTGCTGCGCCGCCGTGCGGCCGGGCTCCCCGGAACCTCGGTCGCCTGGGGACCGTGGGCGAGCGTCGGCATGGCCGCCGGTGCCGAGGCGGCGACCGCGCTGCGCCGGCAGGGGCTGGTCGGCGTGGAACCCCGGCTCGCGGTGGCCGCTTTGGCGTCGGCGGTGGGTGCCGGGGATGACCTGGTGACGGTGGCGGATGTGCGGTGGGCGGAGTTCCTGCCGCTGTTCACGGCGGCCCGTGAGCGGCCGCTGCTGGCGGACCTTCCGGAGGCCGTTGAGGCGGCGGTCGCTTCGGAGGGCGGCTCGGGTCTGGCGGCGCGGTTGGGGGGTCTGCCGTCGGGTGAGCGCCGGCGGGTGGTGCTGGATCTGGTGCGCTCCGAGGTGGCCCGGGCGCTCGGCCACGCATCGGTGAACTCGGTCGAACCATCGCGTGCGTTCAAGGAGTTGGGCTTCGACTCGCTGACGGCGGTCGAGCTGCGCAACCGTCTGCAGGCGGCGACCGGGCTGGTGCTGCCCGCGACGCTGGTCTTCGACTACCCGGACGCGGAGCGGCTCGCCGCCTTCGTGCTGGGGCGCTTCGCGCAGGGCACCTTCGTCTCGGACGCGACCGTTGCCGAGGCCGTCGCGCCCGTCGCCGAGGATCCGATCGTGATCGTGGGGATGGGTCTGCGGTTGCCGGGTGGGGTGGAGACCCCGGAATCCTTCTGGGAGTTGGTCGCGTCGGGTGGGGACGGGATCGGCGGGTTCCCGTCGGATCGCGGCTGGGACCTGGACGCGCTCTACCACCCGGATCCGGAGCACGTGGGTACCTCTTACACGCGGCACGGTGGGTTCCTTTACGGCGCTGGTGAGTTCGATGCGGGTCTGTTCGGGATCTCGCCGCGTGAGGCGTTGGCGATGGATCCGCAGCAGCGGTTGCTGCTGGAGACGTCGTGGGAGGCGTTGGAGTCGGCGGGGGCTGATCCGCTGGGTCTGCGGGGTGAGCCGGTGGGCGTGTTCGTGGGTGCGTCGGTGATGGGGTATGGCGCTGGTCCGGTGGAGGCCGGGGACGGTGTCGAGGGTCATCTGCTGACGGGGACCGCCTCCTCGGTGATGTCGGGGCGGATCTCGTATTCGTTCGGGCTGGAGGGTCCGGCGGTCACCGTTGACACGGCGTGTTCGTCGTCGCTGGTGGCGCTGCATCTGGCGGCGCAGGCGCTGCGGGCGGGGGAGTGCTCGATGGCGCTGGTGGGCGGTGTCACGGTGATGCCGACCCCCGACATCTTCGTGGAGTTCTCGCGTCAGCGGGGGCTCGCGGCCGATGGCCGGTGCAAGTCGTTCGGTGCGGGTGCGGACGGGACGGGGTGGTCCGAGGGCGCGGGCATGCTGCTGGTCGAGCGGCTGTCGTCGGCTCGGGCGGCGGGTCGTCGGGTGCTCGGCGTGGTCCGGGGAACGGCGGTGAACCAGGACGGTGCGTCGAATGGTCTGACGGCGCCGAACGGTCCGTCGCAGCAGCGGGTGATTCGGGCGGCGCTGGCGCAGGCCGGGCTGTCGGCGTCCGAGGTGGATGCGGTGGAGGCACACGGGACGGGTACGTCGCTGGGTGATCCGATCGAGGCGCAGGCGCTGTTGGCGACGTACGGGCGTGACCGCTCCGGTGAGCCGTTGTGGCTGGGGTCGGTGAAGTCGAACATCGGGCACACGCAGGCGGCTGCGGGTGTGGCGGGGATCATCAAGGTGCTGCTCGCGATGCGGCACGAGATCCTGCCCGCGACGCTGCACGCCGACGAGCCGTCGCCGCACATCGACTGGACTGTTGGTGCGGTCGAGCTGTTGACCGAGGCGCGTTCGTGGGAGGCCGTCGGCCGTCCGCGCCGCGCGGGTGTCTCGGCGTTCGGGGTCTCGGGCACCAATGCGCACGTCATCATCGAGGAGCCGCCGACTGCGGAAGCGTCTGTCAAGTCGGTGGTGGAACTCCCGCTGGTGCCCGTGCTGTTGTCCGGTGACACGCCGGAGGCGCTGCGGGCGCAGGCGGAGCGGTTGCGGGGTGTGGCCGGTGAGGAGCTGCGGGCGTTGGGTGCCGCGTCGGTTCGGCGTGCCGGGCTGGCGCACCGGGCGGTGGTGCTGGCGAGCGACCGAGACGCACTGACCGGCGGTCTGGACGCGGTGGCGTCCGGAGCCGGTGGGTTGACGGGCACGGCCAGGCCCGGCCGGGTGGCGTTCCTGTTCACGGGGCAGGGGGCGCAGCGGGTCGGGATGGGCCGTGGGCTGTACGAGGCGTTCCCGGTGTTCGCGGACGCGTTCGACCAGGTGGCCCTGCATCTGGACGCCCATCTGGATCGGCCGTTGGCGGTGGTGCTGGCGGACGAGGAGCTGATCCACCGCACCGAGTACGCGCAGCCGGCGATCTTCGCTGTCGAGGTCGCCCTGCACACGCTGCTGGCGCACTGGGGTGTCGCACCCGACGTCCTCCTCGGCCACTCGATCGGTGAGATCGCCGCCGCCCACGTCGCGGGCGTCCTGTCGCTGGCCGATGCCGCCATGCTGGTCACCGCGCGCGGCCGAATCATGCAGCAACTCCCCTCCGGTGGCGCGATGCTGGCGGTTGGCGCCGCCGAGGCCGAAGCCCTGGAAGCCTTCCCGGACCTCGACCTCGCCGCGGTCAACGGCTCGGCGTCCGTCGTGCTCTCGGGCCCCGAGGCCGCCATCGACGCGGCCGAGGCGGTCGCGGCTGAGCGCGGCTGGAAGTCTTCGCGGCTGCGCACCAGCCACGCCTTCCACTCCCGCCTGATGGACCCAATGCTGGACGAATTCCGCACTGTCGTCGCCGGGTTGGCTTTCGCCGACCCGTCGGTGCCGGTCGTCTCCTCGGTGACCGCCCGCCCGGTCGAGCCCGGCCACTGGTCGGACCCGGAGTACTGGGTGCGGCAGGTCCGGGAGCCGGTTCGGTTCTCGGCGGCGCTGGAAGCGCTGGAGGGTGTCGCCCGCTTCGTCGAGCTGGGCCCGGACGGTGTGCTGTCCGCTTTGGTCCAGCAGCCCGAAGCTGTCACGGCGCCGCTGCTGCGCCGCGATCGCGACGAGGCCACCACCGCCCTCACCGCCCTCGCCACCCTGCACGTCAACGGCACCCCCGTCGACTGGTCCCCGCTGTTCGCCGGCGTCCAGCCCGCCGAACTGCCGACCTACGCCTTCCAACGGCAGCGCTACTGGCTGGAGACCCGCCCGGCGGTCGCCTCCGCCGCCGACCCGGCCGAGGCCGGGTTCTGGGCCACGGTCGACCGGGGTGATCTCGGCGCGCTCGCTACCGAGTTGGGCGTCGACCCGTTCTCCCCGCTGGCGAGCGTGCTGCCCGCGCTGACGTCCTGGCGGGCGCGCGGCCAGGAGCGGTCACTGATCGACGGCTGGCGCTACCGCGTCACCTGGCAGCCCGTGTCCGAGCCGGGGCCGGCGGCGCCGACGACGGGCACCTGGGTGCTGGTCGGCGCCGACCCCGTGGGGCTGGCCGAGGCGCTGGCCGGCCAGGGCGCGCGCGTCCTGGTGGTCGAGTCGGACGTGCGGTCCGTGCTGGCCGAGAGCCTGCGGGCCCTGGACGGCCCGATTGCCGGTGTGGTGAGCTTCGCAGCCCTGGGGTGCGCGCCGCTGCTCGACTCGCTCGCGGTGGTCCAGGCCTGCCTGGACGCCGGGGCGTCGGCGCCGCTCTGGTTCGTCACCCGGGGCGCGGTGGCGACCGGGCGGGCGGACGGCACGGTCGACGTGGAGCAGGCGCAGGTCTGGGGCCTGGGCCGCGCGGTGGGCCTGGAGCACCCGGAGTTCTGGGGTGGCCTGCTGGACCTGCCCGCCGACCTGGATCGTCGGGCGGCAGCTCGGATCGCCGCCGTCCTGGGTGGCGGGCTGGGTGCGGAGGACCAGGTCGCGGTGCGTGGCGGCGGTGTGCTGGTGCGGCGCTTGGTGCATGCTCCGGCGGCGTCGGGTACGGCCTGGCGGCCGCGCGGCACGGTGCTGATCGCCGGCGGCACCGGTGGGCTGGGGGCGCAGGTCGCCCGGTGGGCTGCCGGGAACGGCGCGGAGCGGCTGGTCCTGGTGTCGAGGCGCGGTGTCGAGGCGCCGGGTGCGGACGCGCTGCTCGCCGAACTCCCCGGTGCGGAGGCGCACGCCTGCGACCTGGCGGACCGCGAGGCCGTCGCGGCGCTGCTGGGCGCGGTCGGCCAGGTCGACGCCGTCGTGCACGCGGCGGGCGTCAGCGAGCACCGGTTCCTGGCGGAGGCAGACGAGGGCCACGTCCGCAGGGTCGTCGACGGCAAGGTCCTGGGGGCGCTGCACCTGGACGAGCTGGTCGGCGAGGTGGACGCGTTCGTGGTGTTCTCCTCGATCTCGGGTGTCTGGGGCAGTGGCGAGCAGGCGGCGTACGGTGCGGCGAACGCGGCCCTGGACGCGCTGGTGGCGCGGCGCCGGGCGCGGGGTCTGCCGGGGACGGCGATCGCCTGGGGACCGTGGGCCGAGGTCGGCATGGCCGCCGACGACGAGTCCGCCGATCAGTTGCGCCGTCGCGGATTGAACCCGATGGAGCCCCGGCTCGCGGTGGCCGCGCTGGCCTCGGCCGTCGGCTCCGGGGACGAGTCGGTGACGGTGGCGGATGTGCGGTGGGCGGAGTTCCTGCCGCTGTTCACGGCGGCCCGTGAGCGGCCGCTGCTGGCGGACCTGCCGGAGGCGGTCGCGTCGGTCGTCGTGCCGGAGGCGGAATCGGGTCTGGCAGCGCGGATGGCGGGTCTGTCGCCCACCGAGCGTCGGCGCGCGGTGCTGGACGTGCTGCGGGCGGAGGTGGCGGCCGCCCTCGGTCACACGTCGGCCGATGAGATCGAACCGTCGCGTGCGTTCAAGGAGTTGGGCTTCGACTCGCTCACGGCGGTCGAGCTGCGCAACCGCCTCCGCGCGGCAACCGGACTCGCCCTGCCCGCGACGCTGGCCTTCGATCACCCGAGCGCCGAGCGGCTGGCCGATCACCTGCTGGGGTTGGTCGCTGTCGGTACGGAGCCGGGCTCGGTGAACCCGCTCCTGCCGGTCTCCTCGGTGGACGACGATCCGGTCGTGATCGTGGGGATGGGTCTGCGGTTGCCGGGCGGGGTGGACTCGCCCGAGCGGTACTGGGACCTGCTGGCGGCCGGCGGCGAGGGCATCGGCGCCTTCCCGACCGACCGAGGCTGGGACCTGGCGGGCCTTTACCACCCGGACCCGGACCACCCCGGCACGTACTACGCCCGCGAGGCCGGATTCCTGGCCGGGGCGGGCGACTTCGACGCCGCGCTGTTCGGCATCTCGCCGCGTGAGGCGTTGGCGATGGATCCGCAGCAGCGGTTGCTGCTGGAGACGTCCTGGGAAGCCTTCGAGCGGGCCGGCGTGGACCCGAGGGCGGAACTGGCGGGACGCCCGGTGGGCGTGTTCGTGGGCGCCGCGTTCATGGGATACGGCACCGGGGCGGGCGAGCCAGGGGAGGGGTTGGAGGGTCATCTGCTGACGGGGACGGCGTCGTCGGTGATGTCGGGGCGGATCTCGTATTCGTTCGGGCTGGAGGGTCCGGCGGTCACCGTTGACACGGCGTGTTCGTCGTCTCTGGTGGCGCTGCATCTGGCGGCGCAGGCGCTGCGGGCGGGGGAGTGCTCGATGGCGCTGGTCGGCGGTGTCACGGTGATGCCGACCCCCGACATCTTCGTGGAGTTCTCGCGTCAGCGGGGGCTCGCGGCCGATGGCCGGTGCAAGTCGTTCGGTGCGGGTGCGGACGGGACGGGGTGGTCCGAGGGTGCGGGCATGCTGCTGGTCGAGCGGCTGTCCGCTGCTCGGGCGGCGGGTCGTCGGGTGCTGGGTGTGGTGCGGGGTACGGCGGTGAACCAGGATGGTGCGTCGAACGGTCTGACGGCGCCGAACGGTCCGTCGCAGCAGCGGGTGATTCGGGCGGCGCTGGCGCAGGCGGGGTTGGATCCGCGGGACGTCGATGTGGTGGAGGCGCACGGGACGGGTACGTCGCTGGGTGATCCGATCGAGGCTCAAGCGCTGCTGGCCACCTATGGGCAGGACCGTGACGGTGAGCCGTTGTGGCTGGGGTCGGTGAAGTCCAACATCGGCCACACGCAGGCGGCTGCGGGTGTGGCGGGGATCATCAAGATGGTTCTCGCGATGCGGCACGAGACCCTGCCCGCGACGCTTCACGCAGACGAGCCGTCGCCGCACGTGGACTGGTCGGCGGGTGCGGTGGAGTTGCTGACGGAGGCGCGTTCGTGGGAGGCCGTCGGCCGTCCCCGCCGTGCGGGTGTGTCGGCGTTCGGGGTCTCGGGCACCAATGCGCACGTGATCATCGAGGAGCCGCCGACTGCGGAAGCGTCCGTCGGTTCGGTGGTGGAACTCCCCTTGGTGCCGGTGCTGTTGTCCGGTGACACGTCGGAGGCGTTGCGGGCTCAGGCGGAGCGGTTGCGGGGCGTGGCCGGTGAGGAGTTGCGGGCGTTGGGTGCCGCGTCGGTTCGGCGTGCCGGGCTGGCGCACCGGGCGGTGGTGCTGGCGGGTGACCGGGGTGCGCTGGTCGGCGGTCTGGACGCGGTGGCGTCCGGAGCCGGTGGGTTGACGGGCAGGGCACGGCCTGGCCGGGTGGCGTTCCTGTTCACGGGGCAGGGTGCGCAGCGGGTCGGGATGGGCTGCGGCCTCTACGAGGCGTTCCCGGTCTTCGCGGACGCGTTCGACCAGGTTGCCCTGCACCTGGACGCCCATCTGGACCGGCCGTTGGCGGTGGTGCTGGCGGACGAGGAGCTGATCCACCGCACCGGCTACGCGCAACCGGCGATCTTCGCCGTCGAGGTCGCCCTGCACACGCTGCTGTCCCACTGGGGCGTCGCACCCGACGTCCTCCTCGGCCACTCGATCGGTGAGATCGCCGCCGCCCACGTCGCGGGCGTCCTCTCGCTGGCCGATGCCGCTGCCCTGGTCACCGCGCGCGGCCGGCTGATGCAGGCACTGCCCGTCGGCGGGGCGATGCTGGCTGTGGGTGCGTCTGAGGCCGAAGCCCTGGAAGCCATCCCCGACCTCGACCTCGCCGCGGTCAACGGCTCGGCGTCCGTCGTGCTCTCGGGCCCCGAGGCCGCCATCGACGCAGCAGAGACGGTCGCGGCCGAGCGCGGCTGGAAGTCTTCTCGGCTGCGCACCAGTCACGCCTTCCACTCCCGCCTGATGGACCCGATGCTGGACGAATTCCGCACCGTCGTCGCCGGGTTGACGTTCGCCGAGTCGTCGGTGCCGGTCGTCTCCTCGGTGACCGGCCGCCCGGTCGAGCCCGGCCAGTGGTCGGACCCCGAGTACTGGGTGCGGCAGGTTCGCGAGCCGGTGCGCTTCGCCGACGCGCTCGCGGCGCTGGACGGCGTCACCCGGTACGTGGAGCTGGGCCCCGACGGCGTACTCTCCGCCCTCGTCCAGCAGCCCGAAGCCCTCACAGCGCCCCTGCTGCGCCGCGACCGCGACGAGGCCACCACCGCCCTCACCGCCCTCGCCACCCTGCACGTCAACGGCACCCCCGTCGACTGGTCCCGGCTCTTCACCGGAGTCCAGCCCGCCGAACTGCCGACCTACGCCTTCCAACGGCAGCGCTACTGGCTGGAGTTCAGGACCCAGGCGGCCGATGTGGTTGAGGCGGGCTTCTGGGACCGGATCGAGCAGGGCGACCTGTCGGGCCTCGCCACGCAGCTCGGCATCGCGGAAACCGCCCTCGAAGGCGTGGTTCCGGCACTTGCCGACTGGCGGGCGCAGGGCAGGGAGCGTTCGACGCTGGACGGCTGGCGCTACCACGTCACGTGGGAGCCGCAGTCCGAGCCCGGCGCGGTGGCGCTCTCCGGCACCTGGGTACTGGTCGGCGAAGTGCCGCTCGCCGCAGCGCTGGAGCGGCACGGCGCGACCGTCGTCGCGGTTCCGGCGGGCGCAGACCTGCGGGGCCTCGACGCTGCCGGCGTTTTGGCTGCCCCGGCGTCGGTCGAGGACGCGCTGGCGTTGGTCCGAGCAATGGCGGAGGCCGGCTCCACGGTGCCGCTGTGGTTCGTCACTCGGGGTGCGGTGGCGACCGGGCGTGCGGACAGTGCGGTGGATGTGGGCCAGGCGCAGTTGTGGGGCTTCGGCCGTGCGGTGGGTCTGGAGCATCCGGAGTTGTGGGGTGGTCTGCTGGATCTGCCGGAGGTGTTGGATCACCGGGCGGAGGGCCGGATCGCTGCTGTCCTGGGCGGTGCGCTGGGTGCGGAGGATCAGGTCGCGGTACGCAGTGGTGGGGTGTTGGTGCGGCGTCTGGTGCAGGCGCCGGCGGCTTCGGGCACGGTCTGGCGTCCGCGTGGGACGGTGCTGGTCGCGGGTGGCACGGGCGGGCTCGGTGCGGAGGTCGCCCGGTGGGCGGCGGGGGCCGGTGCGGAGCGGTTGGTGTTGGTGTCGCGGCGTGGGCTTGGGGCGCCGGGGGCTGCGGAGTTGGTGGCGGAGTTGCCGAACGCCGAGGTGCATGCGTGTGATCTGGCGGACCGGTCGGCGGTCGAGGCGTTGTTGGCGGTGGTTGGTCCGGTTGATGCGGTGGTGCATGCGGCGGGTGTGGCCGAGGACGTGTCGCTGGTGGATGCCGATGCCGCGCATCTGGACCGGGTGATCCGGGGCAAGGTCGACGGTGCGTTGCATCTGGACGAGCTGGTGGGCGAGGTGGACGCGTTTGTGGTGTTCTCGTCGATCTCGGGTGTCTGGGGCAGTGGTGGGCAGGCGGCGTACGGTGCGGCGAACGCGGCGCTGGACGGGTTGGTGGCGCGTCGTCGGGCGCGGGGTCTGCCGGGGACGGCGGTGGCGTGGGGCCCGTGGGCCGAGGTCGGAATGGCCTCGGATGGTGGGACGGCTGAGCAGTTGCGTCGTCGTGGGCTGAGTCCGATGGAGCCGGCGCGCGCGATGGCGGCGCTGGCGTCGGTGGTCGGGTCGGACGAGGGTCTGGTGGTGGTGGCGGATGTGCGGTGGGGGGAGTTCCTGCCGCTGTTCAGCGCTGTGCGGGAGCGGCCGCTGTTTGCTCGGTTGGCCCCGGGTGAGGCGGTTGTGGTGTCGGAGGGGACGGGCCTGTCCGCGCGGCTGGCGGCGCTGTCGTCGGCTGAGCGCCGGCGCGTGGTGCTGGCCCTGGTGCGGGCTGAGGTGGCGGCTGCCCTCGGTCACACGTCGGCCGATGAGATCGAACCGTCGCGTGCGTTCAAGGAGTTGGGCTTCGACTCGCTGACGGCGGTCGAGCTGCGCAACCGCCTCCGCACGGCAACCGGACTCGCCCTGCCCGCGACGCTGGCCTTCGATCACCCGAGCGCCGAGCGGCTGGCCGAGTTCGTCCTGACCGAGGTCGGCGGCGAGATCGCGACCCCCGTGGCGGCGGTCGAAGTCACGACCGTGGCCGCCGACGACCCGATCGTGATCGTCGGGATGGGCCTTCGACTTCCCGGTGGGGTGGAAACTCCGGAGTCCTTCTGGGAGTTGGTGGCCTCCGGCCGGGACGGGATCGGCGGGTTCCCGTCGGATCGCGGCTGGGATCTGGAGGGGCTCTACCACCCGGATCCGGAGCACGTGGGTACCTCTTACACCCGGCACGGTGGATTCCTTTACGGCGCTGGTGAGTTCGATGCGGGTCTGTTCGGGATCTCGCCGCGTGAGGCGTTGGCGATGGATCCGCAGCAGCGGTTGCTGCTGGAGACGTCGTGGGAGGCGCTGGAAGCTGCGGGGGCTGATCCGCTGGGTCTGCGGGGCGAGCCTGTGGGCGTTTTCGTGGGTGCTTCGTTCATGGGCTACGGCACCGGGGCGGGCGAGCCGGGGGACGGGCTGGAAGGGCATCTGCTGACAGGGACGGCGTCGTCGGTGATGTCGGGGCGGATCTCGTACACCTTCGGGCTGGAGGGCCCGGCGGTCACGGTCGACACCGCCTGCTCGTCCTCGCTGGTGGCGCTGCACCTGGCGGCGCAGGCGCTGCGTGGCGGCGAGTGCTCGATGGCGCTCGTTGGCGGCGTCACCGTGATGCCGAACGCGGATGTGTTCGTGGAGTTCTCGCGTCAGCGGGGGCTCGCGGCCGATGGCCGGTGCAAGTCGTTCGGCGCGGGTGCCGACGGCACCGGCTGGTCCGAGGGTGCGGGCATGCTGCTGGTCGAGCGGCTGTCGTCGGCTCGGGCGGCGGGTCGTCGGGTGCTCGGCGTGGTGCGGGGAACGGCGGTGAACCAGGACGGTGCGTCGAACGGCCTCACCGCCCCGAACGGTCCGTCGCAGCAGCGGGTGATCCGGGCGGCGCTCGCGCAGGCCGGGCTGGATCCGCAGGATGTCGACGTGGTCGAGGCGCACGGCACCGGTACCTCGTTGGGTGACCCGATCGAGGCCCAAGCGCTGCTGGCCACCTATGGGCAGGGGCGTGAGGGCGATCCGCTCTGGCTGGGGTCGGTGAAGTCGAACATCGGCCACACGCAGGCGGCTGCGGGTGTCGCCGGCATCATCAAGATGGTTCTCGCGATGCGGCACGAGACCCTGCCCGCGACGCTTCACGCAGACGAGCCGTCGCCGCACATCGACTGGACTGCCGGTGCGGTCGAGCTGTTGACCGAGGCGCGGCCCTGGGAGGCGTCGGGCCGTCCCCGCCGTGCGGGTGTCTCGGCGTTCGGCGTCTCGGGCACCAACGCCCACGTCATCATCGAGGAGTCCCTGGAACAGGCAGAGGCAGCGACGGGCACCCCGCCGCTGCCGCTCGTGCCGGTGCCGCTCGCCGGTCACACGGCGGAGGCGCTGCGTGCTCAGGCCGAGCGGTTGCGTGACATGACGAGCGACGACCTCCCCGGGCTCGCCGCGGCAGCCGCGCGGCGTTCGGCGCTCACGCACCGCGCCGTGGTGCTCGCGAGCGACCGAGACGCAATGACCGGCGGTCTGGACGCGGTGGCGTCCGGAGCCGGTGGGTTGACGGGCAGGGCACGGCCTGGCCGGGTGGCGTTCCTGTTCACGGGGCAGGGGGCGCAGCGGGTCGGGATGGGGCGGGGGTTGTACGAGGCGTTCCCGGTGTTCGCGGACGCGTTCGACCAGGTGGCCCTGCACGTGGACGCCCATCTGGATCGGCCGTTGGCGGTGGTGCTGGCGGACGAGGAGCTGATCCACCGCACCGAGTACGCGCAGCCGGCGATCTTCGCTGTCGAGGTCGCCCTGCACACGCTGCTGGCGCACTGGGGCGTCGCACCCGACGTCCTCCTCGGCCATTCGATCGGTGAGATTGCCGCCGCCCACGTCGCGGGCGTCCTCCCACTCGCCGATGCCGCCATGCTGGTCACCGCGCGCGGCCGGCTGATGCAGCAACTCCCCTCCGGTGGCGCGATGCTGGCGGTTGGCGCCGCCGAGGCCGAAGCCCTGGAAGCCTTCCCGGACCTCGACCTCGCCGCGGTCAACGGCTCGGCGTCCGTCGTGCTCTCGGGCCCCGAGGCCGCCATCGACGCGGCCGAGGCGGTCGCGGCCGAGCGCGGCTGGAAGTCTTCGCGGCTGCGTACCAGCCACGCCTTCCACTCCCGCCTGATGGACCCGATGCTGGACGAATTCCGCACCGTCGTCAGCGGGCTGGCGTTCACCGAACCCACCGTCCCGGCGGTCTCATCCGTCACCGGCTGCCCGATCGAGCCCGGCCAGTGGTCGGACCCCGAGTACTGGGTCCGACAGGTCCGCGAGCCCGTCCGCTTCGCCGACGCGCTCAACGCACTCGACGACGTCACCACCTACGCCGAACTCGGCCCCGACGGCGTACTCTCCGCCCTCGTCCAGCAGCCCGACGCCCTCACAGCGCCCCTGCTGCGCCGGGAGCGCGACGAGGCCACCACCGCCCTCACCGCCCTCGCAGGCCTGTGGGTCAACGGCACCCCCGTCGACTGGAGTGCGCTGCACCGCGGCGTCCGGCCCGTGGACCTGCCGCCGTACGCGTTCCAGCGCCGGCGGTACTGGCTCGCGGCGTCCCAGGGCGCCGGCGACCTGAGCGCGGCCGGGCTGGACTCCGCAGGGCATCCCCTGCTCGGTGCGGTCGTGCCGCTGGTCGACGGCGACGGGATGCTGCTCACCGGGCGGCTCTCGCTCGCCGCGCAGCCCTGGCTCGCGGACCACGTGGTCGGCGGGGCGGCGCTGCTGCCCGGCACGGCGCTGCTGGAGCTCGCGGTCCAGGCCGCCCACCAGGTCGGATGCAACAGCGTGGAGGAGTTGACGCTGCACGTGCCGCTCGTCGTTCCGGACCGGACGCCGGTCCAGGTCCAGGTGACGGTGGACGGCCCGGACGAGCAGGGCCGCCGGGGCGTGCGCATCCACTCGCGGGACGAGCAGGGCGGCGGCTGGCGGCACCACGCCACCGGCTCCCTCGCCCCGATCGGCGCGGCGGCGGAGCCGGACGGGGCCGCCTGGCCGCCGGCCGACGCCGTGCCGGTGCCGCTCGACGGCCTCTACGCAGGTCTGCGCGACCTCGGCCTGGAGTACGGGCCGGCGTTCCAGGCGCTGCGGGCGGTCTGGCGGCGCGGTGACGACCTGTTCGCCGAGGTGCTCCTCGACGAGGAGCGGCAGCGCGAGGCGTCGCGGTTCGGGGCACACCCCGTGCTGGTCGACGCGGCGCTGCACGCGCTCAGCCTGACCGGCGAGGACGTGGCGGACGCGGCGGATCCGGCAGCCCGGCTGCCGTTCAGCTGGTCGGACGTCACGGTGCACGCCACCGGAGCGGACCGGCTGCGGGTCCGGATCAGCCCGTCGGGCGGTGACGCGGTCCGGCTGGACGCGTTCACGGCGGTGGGGCAGCCGGTCCTGTCGGTCGGCTCGCTGGTGCTGCGGCCGGTGCCGGCCGCCGGCGGCGGCGCGAACGACCTGTTCGCGGTCGACTGGGCACGGGTGCCGGCCCCGGCGGTGGCGGTGGCCTCCCCGCAGACGGCGGGCTGGGCGGTGCTCGGCGCGCCCCTGCCGGAGCTGCCGGACGTACCGGCGCAGGACGCCGCGGACGCCCCGGGAACGTCCGGCGCCCCGGTCCTGCTGGTGCCCGCCGGCGGCCGGGTCGCCGCCGGGGTGCCGGCGGAGGAGGCGGCTGCGGCGACGCACGCCGAGGTCCGCCGGGTGCTGGAGGTCGTGCAGCGCTCGCTGGCCGGCGACTCGCGGGTGGTGGTCCTGACCCGGAACGCCGTCCGGCCGCAGGGCGACGGCGTCGACCTCGCGGGGGCTGCGGTCTGGGGGCTGCTCCGCTCGGCCCAGCAGGAGAACCCCGACCGGTTCCTGCTGGTCGACCTCGACGGTGACACCGCGTCCTGGCGGGCGCTGCCGGCGGCGGTGGCCGCCGACGAGCCGCAGCTGGCCGTGCGCGGGGGCGCGCTCCTCGCACCGAGGCTGGCCCGCGCCGCCGACCCGACCCCCGTGCGGGCGAGCGACCCGGCGGTGGGTCCGTTCGGCACCGGCACGGTCCTGATCACCGGCGGCTCCGGCACGCTCGCGGGCGCGGTGGCGCGGCACCTGGTCGCCACCCACGGCGTCAGCCGCCTGGTGCTGGTCAGCCGCAGCGGCGGCGGGGAGGCGCTCGCCGAGGCGCTGCGCGCCGACGGCGCGCACGTCACGCTCGCCGCGGCCGACGTGACCGACCGGGCCGCGCTGGCCGCGGTCCTGGCGGGCATCCCGGCGGAGCACCCGCTCAGCGCGGTCGTGCACACCGCCGGCGTCCTGGCGGACGGGATCGTCGAGCAGCTGACGTCCGAGCGGCTCGCCCGGGTGCTTCGGCCCAAGGTGGACGGCGCGCTGCTGCTGCACGAGCTGACCCGGGACCTGGACCTGTCGGCGTTCGTGCTGTTCTCCTCCGCGTCGGCGGTCTTCGGGACGCCTGGCCAGGCGAACTACGCGGCGGCCAACGGGTTCCTCGACGCGCTCGCGCAGCACCGGCGGGCGCTCGGCCTGCCGGGGCAGGCGCTGGCGTGGGGGCCGTGGGCCGAGGGCGGCATGGCCGGGGACCTGGACGAGGCCGACCGGCAGCGGATGGCCCGGGCCGGGGTACGGCCGTTCGACACCGGGTCGGGGCTGGCGGCGTTCGACGCGGCCGTGCTCGCGGCGGCGGCGCCGGTGGTGCCGATCCGACTGGACCTGGCGGCCGTACGGGCGGGCGGGGACGTGCCGCCGCTGCTGGCCGGCCTGGTCCGCCGCCCGGCGGCCAGGGCCGTCGCCGCCGCGCCCGCGGCGGTGCCGGTCACCGAGCGGCTGGCGGGCCTGTCCGCCGAGGCCCGGCGCGAACTGCTGCTGGACCTGGTGCACGGCCACATGGCGACGGTGCTGGGCCACCCGGCCGACCACCCGATCGAGCCCGACCGGGGCTTCCTGGACCAGGGCTTCGACTCGCTCACGGCGGTCGAGCTGCGCAACGGGCTGACGGCGGCGACCGGGCTGCGCCTGCCGGCGACGGCCGTCTTCGACTACCCGACGCCCGCCGACCTGGCCGGGCACCTGTACGAGCAGCTGGCCCCGGCGGAGCCGGCCGCCGCCCCGCCGCTGCCCGCGCTGGCCGAACTCGACCGCTTCGAAGCCTCGCTGGCCGACGACGGGCTCGACCCGGCGGTACGCGACCAGATCGCCGACCGGCTGCGGAAGCTGCTGGCGGGCTGGGAGCCGACCGGCCCGGACGGGGTCGCCGACCTACTGTCGGAGGCCAGCGACGACGAGATGTTCGCGTTCATCGACAACGACCTCGGCCTCCAGTAGGCGCCGACGGGGGAGCGGCGGGGGTCCGTACACATGAGGCTCCTGCCGATCCTGCCCCCTGCTCGACCGGTCGACCTCGTCCCGTGGGCGCGGGCAGTTTCCGGCGGGCCGGTGGTGGCTGTCGACCCGCGGACTGCTGCGGGCAGCTGCGGGCTGCCGTGGGGCACTTCACGGCTGTCGGCAGCCCCGGCCGGCGGCCGAGGCCATGCCGGACGGCCGGCCGGGCGCAATCGGGCGCGGCGGCCTACGGCCTGCCGCCCCGGTCCTGTCGTGCGTCGCGCCTGCCGCCGCCGACCAGGCGAAAGACGTGGGGGGCACCTCCCGGCCGGAGGCCGGAGGTCATCGGTGACCGACGACGACGCGGCGTGGGAGTACCTCCCGGCAGAAGACTGGGCGAGTGCGTGCCCTGACGTCGTGCGCCCGGAGGGGGTCGGGCACGCCCTAAGGGAGGCATAGGGGTTGAGGGCCCCTCCGGCGGCTCCTACCGTCCGGGACGGTGTCGCCGGTCCGCGGCGCCGTCCCACCCCGTTGATCCCGGTGACCACCGGAGTGAGGTGACGCACTGGTGTCGACTGAGCAGAAGCTCCGGGACTACTTGAAGCGGGTGACGGCGGACCTCCACCAGACGCGCAAGCGCCTGGCCGAGGCCGAGGCCGGGACGCGCGAGCCGATCGCGATCGTCGGCATGGCCTGCCGCTACCCGGGCGGGGTGCGGACGCCGGACGACCTGTGGCGGCTGGTGGCGGAGGGCCGTGACGGCATCGGGTTCTTCCCGACCGACCGCGGCTGGGACGTCGAAGGGCTGTACCACCCGGACCCGGACCACCCCGGCACCTCCTACGCCCGCGAGGGCGGGTTCCTGTACGAGGCCGCCGACTTCGACCCGGACGTGTTCGGGATCTCGCCGCGCGAGGCGCTGGCGATGGATCCGCAGCAGCGCCTGCTGCTGGAGACGGCCTGGGAGGCGCTGGAGCGCGCCGGGGTCGACCCGCTGGGCCTGCGCGGCTCGCGCACCGGCGTCTACGTCGGACTGATGTACCACGACTACGGCGCGCGCCTGCTCGACGTCCCGGACGAGGTCGAGGCCTACCTCGGCACCGGCAACTCCGGCAGCGTCGCCTCCGGCCGGATCGCCTACACGCTCGGCCTGGAGGGCCCCGCGCTGACCGTCGACACCGCCTGCTCCTCCTCGCTGGTCACGCTCCACCTGGCGGTCCGCGCACTGCGGTCGGGCGAGTGCGACCTGGCGCTGGCCGGCGGCGCCGCGGTGATGGCCACCCCGGACACCTTCATCGGCTTCTCCCGCCAGCGCGGCCTCGCCTCCGACGGGCGGTGCAAGTCCTTCGCGGCCGCCGCCGACGGCACGGGCTGGGGCGAGGGCGCCGGCATGCTGCTCGTCGAGCGGCTCTCCGACGCCCGACGCCTCGGCCACCCCGTCCTGGCCGTCGTGCAGGGTACCGCCGTCAACCAGGACGGCGCCTCCAGCGGTCTCACCGCGCCCAACGGCCCCGCCCAGCAGCGCGTCATCCGCGCCGCCCTGGCCGACGCCGGACTTTCGGCGGACGAGGTCGACGCGGTCGAGGCGCACGGCACCGGCACCACCCTCGGCGACCCCATCGAGGCGCAGGCCCTGCTCGCCACCTACGGCCGGGACCGCGAGGGCGAGCCGCTCTGGCTCGGTTCGGTGAAGTCCAACCTCGGGCACACCCAGGCGGCTGCCGGGGTCGCGGGGATCATCAAGATGGTCCAGGCGATGCGCCACGGCGCACTGCCCCGCACCCTGCACGTCGACGCGCCGACCCCGACGGTCGACTGGGCCGCCGGGAACGTCGAACTCCTCACCGAGGCCCGCCCCTGGCCCGCCGGCGAGCGCCCCCGCCGGGCCGGGATCTCCTCCTTCGGCATCAGCGGCACCAACGCCCACGTCATCGTGGCGGAACCGCCCGCGGACCCGGCGCCCGCACCGCTCCCCGCCGTGACCCACCCGGTGCCGCTGGTGCTCAGCGGGCCGGACCCCGAAGCGCTGCGCCGCCAGGCAGGAGCCCTCGGCCGGTACCTGGCCGAGCACCCGGGCGAGCCACTGGCCGACGTCGCCCGGGCGACCACACGGCGCGCCGCACTGCCGCACCGCGCGGTGCTCATCGCCGGGGCGAGCGGCGGGAGCGGGGCTGCCGAGGTGCTGACCGCCTGGGCCGCCGGGGAACGCGTCGAGGGCCTGGCCGAGGGCGTCGCGGCGCGCGGCAAGCGGGCCTTCCTCTTCACCGGCCAGGGCGCGCAGCGGCCCGGCATGGGGATGGAACTCGCCGCCGGATTCCCGGTGTTCGCCGAGGCGCTGGCCGCCGTCGCCACCGCCGTCGACCCGCACCTGGACCGGCCGCTGGCGGAGGTGCTGGCGGACGAGGAGCTGATCCACCGCACCGGCTTCGCCCAGCCCGCGCTGTTCGCGGTCGAGGTGGCGCTGCACCGCCTGCTCACGCATTGGGGTGTGCGCGCCGACGTGCTGATCGGCCACTCGGTCGGCGAGATCGCCGCCGCGCACGTCGCGGGCGTCCTCTCGCTGGCCGACGCCGCCGCGCTGGTCGCCGCCCGGGGCCGGCTGATGCAGGAACTCCCGTCCGGCGGCGCGATGCTGGCCGTCGGCGCCGCCGAGGGCGAGGTGCACGAGGCGTTCCCCGACCTCGACCTCGCCGCGGTCAACGGCCCGGCGGCCGTGGTGGTCTCGGGCGACGCGGAGGCGGTGCGGCAGGCTGCCGCGCTCGCGGCCGAACGCGGTTGGCGGACGAACGAGCTGCGCACCAGCCACGCCTTCCACTCCCGCCTGATGGATCCGATGCTCGACCAGTTCCGCGTCGTGGTCGGCGGGTTGGCCTTCGCCGAGCCGAAGCTCCCGGTGGTCTCGACCGTCACCGGCCGCCCGGTGGAGCCGGGGCAGTGGTCGGACCCGGAGTACTGGGTGCGGCAGGTCCGCCGACCGGTCCGGTTCGCCGACGCGATCGGCGCGCTGCCCGGCATCAGCACCTTCGTCGAACTCGGCCCGGACGCCGTCCTGTCGGCGACGGCCCGGCAGCTGCGGCCGGACGCCGTCTGCGTTCCGACACTGCGCCGGGGCCGGGAGGAGACCGTCACCGCTCTCACCGCACCGGCCGCACTGTTCGCCCACGGCACCCCCGTGGACTGGGCCGCGGTCCTGCCCGGAACCGGGCGGGCGGACCTGCCGACGTACGCCTTCCACCGGCGCCGGTTCTGGCTGGAGACGGCAGCCGACACGCGGCCGGGCACCGAGGGCTGGCGCTACCGCGTCGAGTGGCAGCCGGCCCCCGAACTCCCGCCGCTCACCGAACCCGTGGGACCGGTCGGCACCTGGCTGGTGCTCGGCGACCAGGACGGCACGCTCACCGGGGCACTGCGCGCCGGCGGCGCCGAGGTGCTCACCGCGGCCGGCGCCGAGGCCCCTGTCCCCGCCCTCGCCGGGGTGCTGGCTGCGGTGGCGACCCCGGCCGAGGCGCTGGCAGCCGTCCGCCGGGGCCTGCCCGCCCCGCACTGGTTCGTCACCCGGGGCGCTGTCGCCGCCGGACCGGACGACCCGGCCCCCGCCCTCGACCCGGCGGCGGCCTGGGGGCTGGCCCGGGTCGTCGGCCTGGAGCACCCGGACCGGTGGGGCGGGCTGATCGACCTGCCCGAGCAGCTGGACGCCCCGACGGCGGCCCGGCTGACCGGGATCCTTTCCGGGGCGCTCGGCCCCGAGGACCAGATCGCGCTGCGCCCGTCCGGCACGCTGCTGCGGCGGCTGGTCCCCGCCCCCGTACCGCCCGGCGCCCCGCGTTGGCGGCCCGGTGGCACCGTACTGGTCACCGGCGGCACCGGAGACCTGGGCGCGCAGGTGGCCCGCTGGGCAGCGGCCCGGGGCGCCGAGCGCCTGGTGCTGGTCTCCCGCCGGGGCGCCGCCGCGCCCGGTGCGGACGCGCTGCTGGCCGAACTGCCCGGCGCCGAGGCGCACGCCTGCGACCTGTCCGACCGGTCGGCCGTCGAGGCGCTGCTCGCGAGGACCGGCGCGGTGGACGCGGTCGTGCACGCGGCCGGTGTCGGCGCGGACCTGCCGCTGGCCGCCGAGGATCCGGAGCACCTGCGGGCCGTGGCGGCCGGGAAGGTGGCCGGCGCCGTCCACCTGGACGCGCTGCTGCCCGACGTGCCGCTGATCGTCTTCTCCTCGATCGCGGGCGTCTGGGGGAGTGCCGAGCAGGCCGCCTACGCGGCGGCGAACGCGGCCCTGGACGCGCTGATCGCGCGGCGCCGGACCGAGGGACGGCCGGGGACGGCCGTCGCCTGGGGCCCGTGGGCCCGGATCGGCATGGCGTCCGACGCCGCCGTCGCGGACCGGCTGCGCCGGCGCGGGCTCACCCCGATGGCCCCGGAGCGGGCGCTGGACGCACTCGGTGTCGCCGTCGGCGCCGACGACGCCCTGGTCACCGTCGCCGACGCGGACTGGACGCGGTTCGTCCCGGTCTTCTCCACCGCACGGGCCCGGCCGCTGTTCACCGGTCTGCTCCCCGACCCGGGCCTTGTCGCCGAAGGCCGGTCCGAGGGGGCCCCCGCCGACGCCGGCCTGACGGCGCGGCTGGCCGGCGCCGCCCCGGCCGAGCGGGAGCGCGTCCTGCTGCGGCTGGTCCGGGACGAGGTCGCCGCCGTCCTCGGCCACGCCTCGGGAACGGCGGTCGCCCCGGGCCGCGCCTTCCAGGAGCTCGGCTTCGACTCACTCACCGCCGTCCAACTGCGCGACCGGCTGATCACCGTCACCGGCCTGCCGCTCGCGCCGACCCTGGTTTTCGACCACCCCGACGCCGACCGGCTCGCGGCCCACCTCGGCGAGCTGCTGGCACCGGCCGAGGAGGCGGTCGACCTGCCGGACGCCGAGGTCCACCGGGTCCTGGCCGCGATTCCGGTCGAGCGGCTGCGGGAGTCCGGACTGCTGCCCGTCCTGCTGCGGCTCGCCGACGCGGACCCGGCCCCGGCACGGCCCGAGCCCGCGGAACAGGCCGAAGCAGCAGGTGACTTCGACGCGATGGACGCCGACGACCTGGTGAAGCTCGCGCTCGGCGCCACCACCGACCGGAGCTGACCTCCGGGGCCCGAAACGGGCGCCCCCGCAACGGCTGCCCGCGCAACCCCGACGGCCGACCCCGTACGGACACCTCAACGCCCCAGACCGGCCCGACCAGCGGAGCGAACCATGACCCAGCCGGACGAGAAGCTCGTCGAGGCCCTGCGCAGCGCCCTGAAGGAGAGCGACCGGCTCCGCCGCCGACAGCAGGAGGCCGAGGCACGGGCCGCCGAGCCGATCGCGATCGTCGGCATGGCCTGCCGCTACCCCGGCGGGGTGCGCAGCCCGGAGGACCTGTGGCGCCTGGTCGCCGACGGCCGGGACGCGGTCGGCGACTTCCCGGCCGACCGGGGCTGGGACCTCGCCACGCTGTTCAGCGACGACCCCGACGAGTCCGGCACCTCGACCGTGCGAGGCGGCGGGTTCCTGTACGACGCGGGCGAATTCGACGCCGCCCTGTTCGGAATCAGCCCGCGCGAGGCCCGCGCCATGGACCCGCAGCAGCGGCTGCTGCTGGAGTGCGCCTGGGAGGCCCTCGAACGGGCCGGACTCGACCCGCTCGGCCAGCGCGGCACCCGCACCGGTGTCTTCACGGGCAGCAACGACCAGGACTACCTGGGCCTGCTCGGCGACCACCCCGGCGAGCTGGAGGGCCACCTCGGCACCGGAAACGCGTCCAGCGTGCTGTCCGGCCGGCTCGCCTACACCTTCGGCCTCGAAGGCCCGGCGGTCACCGTCGACACCGCCTGCTCCTCCTCGCTGGTCGCCCTGCACCTGGCCGTGCAGTCGCTGCGCAACGGCGAGTGCGACCGGGCGCTGATCGCGGGTGTGCTGGTGATGTCGACGCCGGGCACGTTCCTGGAGTTCTCCCGGCAGCGCGCCCTGGCCTCCGACGGGCGGTGCAAGTCCTTCGCGGCCGCCGCCGACGGCACCGGCTGGGGCGAGGGCGCCGGGGTACTGGCCGTCGAGCGGCTCTCCGACGCCCGGCGCAACGGGCACCCCGTCCTGGCCGTGGTGCGCGGCAGCGCGGTCAACCAGGACGGCGCCTCCAACGGCCTCACCGCGCCCAACGGCCCCGCCCAGCGCCGGGTGATCCGGGCCGCGCTCGCCAACGCCGGACTGACGACCGCCGACGTCGACGCGGTCGAGGCGCACGGCACCGGCACCACCCTGGGCGACCCGATCGAGGCGCAGGCCCTGCTCGCCACCTACGGCACCGGCCGCACCGGGGACCCGCTCTGGCTCGGCTCGCTCAAGTCGAACATCGGCCACACCCAGGCGGCGGCGGGTGTCGGTGGCATCATCAAGATGGTCCAGGCGATGCGGCACGGCGTGCTGCCGAAGACCCTGCACGTCGACGCGCCGACCCCGAAGGTCGACTGGACCGCCGGGCGGGTGGAGCTGCTGACGGAGGCCCGGGACTGGCCGCAGGTCGACCGGCCGCGCCGGGCGGCCGTCTCCTCGTTCGGCATGAGCGGCACCAACGCCCACGTGATCGTGGAGCAGGGCGACCCGATTCGCGAACCGGAGCCCGAGGCCGCGCCCGCTACCGGCCCGGTCCCGCTGCTGCTCTCCGGTGCCGGCCCCGCCGCGCTGCGCGCCCAGGCCGCCTCCGTACGGGAGTTCACGGAGGGCGGCGCGGCAGTGCGGGACGTGGGGGCGACGCTCGCCCGTCGGGCCGCGCTCGCCGAGCGGGCGGTGGCCTGGGACGCCGAGAGCCTGGCCGCCGTCGAGTCCGGGCAACTGGCGAGCACCGCCCTCGACGCCTCCGAGATCGTGTTCGTGTATCCGGGGCAGGGTGGTCAGTGGCTGGGTATGGCTGTGGGGTTGTTGGGGTCGGTGGTGTTCGTGGAGCGGTTGCGGGAGTGCGATGCGGCGTTGCGTCCGTTGGTGGGTTTCTCGGTGGAGGAGGTGTTGCGGGGTTCGGAGGAGTGGTTGGCGCGGGTGGATGTGGTGCAGCCGGTGTTGTGGGCGGTGGGGGTGGCGTTGACGGCGTGGTGGGAGTCGCACGGCGTCACCCCGTCAGCGGTGGTGGGTCATTCGCAGGGTGAGGTGGTCGCGGCGGTGGTGGCGGGTGCGTTGTCGGTGGAGGAGGGTGCGCGGGTCGTGGCGGCGCGCTGTCGTCCGCTGGTCGGCATGGACGGCACCGGCGGGATGGCCTCGGTCGGTGCGTCGGCCGACGCGGTGGCCGGCTGGCTGGCCGACCCGCGCTGGTCCGCTCTCGCGGTGGCGGCGGTGAACTCCCCCTCCCAGGCGGTGGTGGCGGGTGAGCGGCCCGTGGTCGAGGCGTTCGTGGCGTGGTGCGAGGAGCGGGGGGTGCGCGCCCGGGTGGTGGGTGTCGGTTATGCCTCGCACTCGGCGCAGGTCGAGCCGGTCCGGGGGGCGGTCATGGCCGGGCTTGAGGGTGTGCGGGGTGAGCTGCCGCGTATCCCCTGGTACTCGACGGTGACCGGCGAGCGGATCGCCGAGCCGGTGGATGCCGCGTACTGGTGGCGCAACCTGCGCGAGCCGGTGCGGTTCGCCCCGGTGGTGGAGCAGTTGACGAAGGACGGGTTCCGGCTCTTCGCGGAGGTCTCCGGGCATCCGGTGCTGACGGTGGCTCTGGAGCAGTGCGCTCCGGAGGCCGGTGTATGGGGCACGTTGCGGCGTGGCGAGGACGGTCCGGCCGCGCAGATCCGCGCGCTGGGCGAAGCCTGGGTACGTGGCGCGACTGTCGACTGGTCACCGTGGTTCGCCGGCACCCGTCACCTCACCGACTTCCCCACCTACCCCTTCCAGCACCGCCGCCACTGGCTCACCCCCGAGGAACAGCGCCGCGACCAGGGCGGCGACCCGGAGTTCTGGACCGCCGTCGAGGCCGGCGCCGAGAGCCTCGCCGACGAACTCGGCCTCACCGCCGAAGCCGTCGAACCGGTCCTCGACGGCCTGGCGTCCTGGCGGGCCCGGCGCAAGCTCGCGTCCACCGTCGACGGCTGGCGCTACGCCGTCGGCTGGACCCCGCTGCCCGCCCCCGCCCCCGCACGCCCCGAGGGCCGGTGGTTGGTCGTGCGGCCCGACGGCGTCGACACCCCGGACCTGGCCGGCCCGCTCCCGGACGCCGAGGTCCTGGCGGTGGACGCCGCCGCCGACCGGGCCGCGCTCGCCGCTGCCCTGCCCGCCGGGCCGTTCGCCGGGGTGGTCTCCCTGCTGGCCCTCGACGAGCGGCCGGTGCCCGACCACCCCGTGGTCACCCGCGCGCTCGCCGGCACCCTGGCACTGGTGCAGGCCCTCGGCGACGCCGGGATCGAGGGCCCCGTCCGGGTCCTGACCCGGGGCGCGGTCGGCGTCGGCGGCGGCGCCCCGCAGAGCCTCACCCAGGCCGCGGTCTGGGGCCTGGGCCGGATCGCCGGCCTGGAGCACCCCGACCGCTGGGCGGGCCTGCTCGACCTGCCCGACACCCCGGACGCCCGCACCGACGGACTCCTCGCCGCCGTCCTCGCCGGAGCCCTCGGCCCGGAGGACCAGCTCGCGATCCGCCCCGACGGCCTCCGGGCCCGCCGTGTCACCCCCGCCCCCGCCCGCCGGGGCGGCGAGGGCTGGCGGCCGCGCGGCACCGTCCTCGTCACCGGCGGCACCGGAGCGATCGGCTCCCGGATCGCCCGCTGGGCCGCCGCCAACGGCGCCGAACGGATCGTCCTCACCAGCCGGCGCGGCCCCGAGGCGCCCGGCGCCGCCGAACTCGGCGACGAGCTGGCCGCCGTCTGCGCCGAGGTCAGGATCGTCGCCTGCGACCTGGCCGACCGGGCCTCGGTCGAGGAACTGCTGACCGAGGTCGGCCGGGTCGACGCCGTCGTGCACGCCGCCGGGACCGGCGCCAACGTGCCGTTCGACGAGACCGACACCGCACTGCTGGAACGCCTGCTCACCGGCAAGGTCGCCGGCGCCGCGCACCTCGACGAGCTGATCGGGGACGTCGACGCGTTCGTCACCTTCTCCTCCATGTCCGGCGTCTGGGGCAGCCAGGCGCACGCCGCCTACGCCGCCGCCAACGCCGCCCTGGACGCGCTCGCCGAGCAGCGGCGGGCCCGGGGCGGCCGGATGACCGCCATCGCCTGGGGCTCGTGGGCCGAGGGCGGCATGGCCTCCGCCGAGGTCGGCGCCGACCTGCGCCGGCGCGGCATCGTGCAGATGCCGCCGGACCTCGCGATCGAGGCGCTGCGCCGCGCCGTCGCCCAGGACGACACCACGGTCTGCGTGGCCGACGTCGACTGGCCGCGCTTCACCGAACTGTTCACCGCCGAGCGGCCCCGGCCACTGATCGGCGACATCCCCGCCGTCCGGGAGGCACTGGCGGCGGACGCCGAACCGGCCGGGGACAGCGCCGCTCCCGCCTCCCGACTGGCCGAGCTGCCCGCCGCCGAGCGCGAGCGGGTCGTGCTGGAACTCGTCCGGGCCGCTGCCGCCGCGGTGCTCGGCCACGAGTCCAGCGACGAGATCGCGCCGCGCCGACCGTTCCGCGAACTGGGCTTCGACTCGCTGACCGCCGTCGACCTGCGCAACCGGCTGCGGGCCGGGACCGGCCTGCCGCTGTCGGCCACGGTGGTCTTCGACCATCCGAACGCCGCCGCGCTCGCCGCGCACCTGCTCACCCGGGTGGCCGGCCCCGCCGCCCCCGCTCCCGCCCTCCCCGCCTCCGCCGCCGCGCGGGCGGCCGACGGCGAACCGATCGCCATCACCGCGATGAGCTGCCGCTTCCCCGGCGGCGTCGGCTCCCCCGAGGACCTCTGGCGGCTGGTGAGCGACGGCGTCGACGCCATGGCACCGTTCCCCACCGACCGCGGCTGGTACCTCGGCGACCTGGTCAACCCCGACTCGGCGGTGCGCGGCACCACCTACACCAGCGAGGGCGGCTTCCTGGACGACGTCGCCGGGTTCGACGCCCGACTGTTCGGGATTACGCCCCGCGAGGCCGTCGCGATGGACCCGCAGCAGCGGCTGCTGCTGGAGTGCGCCTGGGAGGCCCTGGAACGCGGCGGACTCGACCCGCTCGGCCTGCACGGCACCCGCACCGGCATGTTCGCCGGGACCAACGGCTCCGACTACCTGTGGTCGATGGGCGTCTTCCCCGCCGAACTGGAGGGCCACCTCGGCACCGGCAACGCCTCCAGCGTGCTGTCCGGGCGGGTCTCCTACACCTTCGGTCTCGAAGGCCCCGCGATGACCGTCGACACCGGCTGCTCCTCTTCGCTGGTCGCCCTGCACCTGGCCGTGCAGTCGCTGCGCAACGGCGAATGCGACCTCGCCCTCGTCGGCGGCGTCACCGTGATGTCCACGCCAGGCCCCTTCGTGGAGTTCAGCCGGAAGGGCGGGCTCGCCGCCGACGGCCGGTGCAGGTCCTTCGCGGCCGCCGCCGACGGCACCGGCTGGGGCGAGGGCGTCGGCGTGCTGGTGGTCGAGCGGCTCGCCGACGCACGGGCGGCCGGGCGCGAGGTACTGGCCGTGGTGCGGGGGAGCGCGGTCAACCAGGACGGCGCCTCCAACGGGCTGACCGCTCCCAGCGGACCGTCCCAGCAGAAGGTCATCCGCCAGGCGCTGGCCGACGCCCGGCTCGACCCCGCCGACATCGACGCCGTGGAGGCGCACGGCACCGGCACCACCCTCGGCGACCCGATCGAGGCCAACGCGCTGCTCGCCGCCTACGGCACCGGCCGCACCGGCGAACCGCTCTGGCTCGGCTCGGTGAAGTCGAACATCGGCCACACCCAGGCCGCGGCGGGCATGGCCGGGCTGATGAAGACCGTGATGGCGATGCGGCACGGCGTGCTGCCGAGGACGCTGCACGTCGACGAGCCCTCCCCGCACGTGGACTGGGCGCTCGGCGGCGTCGTACTGCTCACCGAGGCCCGCCCCTGGCCGGCCACCGGACGGCCGCGCCGGGCCGGGGTCTCCGCCTTCGGCGTCTCGGGCACCAACGCGCACGTGATCCTCGAACAGGCCCCGGAGGAGCCCGACTCCGGGTGCGCGGCCGACTCCGCCGGTCCCGTCCCGCTGCCGCTGCCGCTGCCGCTGCCGTTGCCGTTGGCGGGTGCGGATGAGGCGGGGTTGCGGGCGTTGGCTTCGCTGGTGTTGGAGCGGGTGGTGTCGGGTGGGATGTCGGTGGCGGATGCGGGGGCGACGTTGGCGGTGCGGGCGGGTCTGCCGGTGCGGTCGGTGGCGTGGGATGTGGAGGGGTTGGCGGCGGTGGCGGCCGGTCTCGGTTCGGTGGCGGGTTCGCTGTCGGGGTCCTCGGACGTGGTGTTCGTGTATCCGGGGCAGGGTGGTCAGTGGCTGGGTATGGCTGTGGGGTTGTTGGGGTCGGCGGTGTTCGTGGAGCGGTTGCGGGAGTGCGATGCGGCGTTGCGTCCGTTGGTGGGTTTCTCGGTGGAGGAGGTGTTGCGGGGTTCGGAGGAGTGGTTGGCGCGGGTGGAGGTGGTGCAGCCGGTGCTGTGGGCGGTGGGGGTGGCGTTGACGGCGTGGTGGGGGTCGTACGGCGTCACCCCGTCAGCGGTGGTGGGTCATTCGCAGGGTGAGGTGGTCGCGGCGGTGGTGGCGGGTGCGTTGTCGGTGGAGGAGGGTGCGCGGGTCGTGGCGGCGCGCTGTCGTCCGCTGGTCGGCATGGACGGCACCGGCGGGATGGCCTCGGTCGGTGCGTCGGCCGACGCGGTGGCCGGCTGGCTGGCCGACCCGCGCTGGTCCGCTCTCGCGGTGGCGGCGGTGAACTCCCCTTCCCAGGTGGTGGTGGCGGGCGGGCGGCCCGTGGTGGAGGCGTTCGTGGCGTGGTGCGATGAGCGGGGGGTGCGCGCCCGGGTGGTGGGTGTCGGTTATGCCTCGCACTCGGCGCAGGTCGAGCCGGTCCGGGGGGCGGTCATGGCCGGGCTTGAGGGTGTGCGGGGTGAGTTGCCGCGTATCCCCTGGTACTCGACGGTGACGGGTGAGCGGATCGCCGAGCCGGTGGATGCCGCGTACTGGTGGCGCAACCTGCGCGAGCCGGTGCGGTTCGCCCCGGTGGTGGAGCAGTTGACGAAGGACGGGTTCCGGCTCTTCGCGGAGGTCTCCGGGCATCCGGTGCTGACGGTGGCTCTGGAGCAGTGCGCTCCGGAGGCCGGCATCTGGGGCACGTTGCGGCGTGGCGAGGACGGTCCGGCCGCGCAGATCCGCGCGCTGGGCGAGGCCTGGGTACGCGGCGCGACCGTCGACTGGTCACCGTGGTTCGCCGGCACCCGTCACCTCCCCGACCTCCCCACCTACCCCTTCCAGCACCGCCGCTACTGGCTCTCGCCCGACCACGCGGGCGAGCCCGTGCCGACCCGGGACGGGGGCCCGCGCCACACCGTCGGCTGGGCCCCGGTGTCGCTCGACAGCGCGGCCCGGCTCGCCGGCCGCTGGCTGGTCGTGCCGCCCACCGGCGCCGACCCGGAAGGCCCGCAGGTCCCGGCCGGCCCGGACGCCGCGACCGACCCGGACGCCGCGCGGAGCGTCCGCGCCGTGGCGGAGCAACTGGCCGCCGCCGGAGCCGAGGTGGTGACCGCCGACGGCGGCCGCGTCCCGCCGGGCAGCTTCGCGGGCGTCGTCTCCCTGCTGGCCCTCGACGAGCGCCCGCACCCCGAGCACCCGGGCGTCCCCCGGGGCCTGACCGGCACCGTCGACCTGCTGCGGGCGCTGGACGGATCGGCCGCCCCGCTGTGGATCGTCACGGCCGGCGCGGTCTCGACCGGCCCCGAGCCGGTGCGCAGCCCCGCCCAGGCCCAGGTCTGGGGCCTCGGCCGGGTCGCGGCGATCGAACACCCGGAGCGGTGGGGCGGCCTGGTCGACCTGCCCACCAGCGGAGCGGACGGCCTCGCCGCCGTCCTCGCCGGGGCCGACGGCGGGGCCTCCGAGGAGGGCGGCGGCGAGGACCAGCTCGCGCTGCGCGACGGACGCGCCTGGGGGCGGCGCCTGCGGCCCGCCCCGGCGGCGGCAGGACCCGGCTGGCGCCCCCGCGGAACGGTGCTGGTGACCGGCGGCACCGGTGCCCTCGGCGGGCACGTCGCCCGCTGGGCCGCCCGCAACGGCGCCACCGGCCTGGTCCTGGCCGGCCGCCGGGGCCCGGACGCGCCCGGTTCCGAGGCGCTCCGCGCCGAACTCGCCGACGCCGGGGTACGGGTGGCCGTCGTCGCCTGCGACCTCACCGTCCGGGAGGAGGTGGCCGCGCTCGTCGCGGGCCTGCCCGAGGACCTCACCGCCGTGGTCCACGCCGCCGGAGTCGCCCAGGACACCGCCGTCGCCGACCTGACCGCCGCCGGGACGGCGGAGGTGACGGGCGCGAGGGTCACCGGCACGCTCCTGCTGGACGAGTACCTCGCCGGCACCGAACTCGACGCCTTCGTGGTCTTCTCCTCGGTGGCCGGGATCTGGGGCGCCGCCCGGCACCCCGCCTACGCGGCCGCTGACGCCTTCCTCGACGCGTTCGCCCAGCGGCGCCGCGCCGAGGGCCGGCCGGTCACCTCGATCGCCTGGTCGCCGTGGGCGGGCGGCGGGATCGCCGCCGGGCCGGCCGCCGACGGCTCGCTGCTGCGGGTCGGCGTCCGGCCGCTGGACCCCGGCCGCGCGGTGACCGAACTCGGCGCGGGGCTGCCGTCCCTGGTCGTCGCGGATGTCGACTGGGCCCGGTTCCTGCCCACCTTCGGCCTGGCCCGCCCGGGCCGTCTCTTCACCGAGTTGGAGGCCGCCGCCGCGCGCACGGCGGAGCCGGACGGGGCCACCGACGCCGGCGCCGCGCTGCGCGAGCGGCTGGCCGCCCTGCCGGCCGAGGAGGCGGACCGCGAACTGGTCGAACTGCTGCGCGACCACACCGCGGCCGTACTCGGTACCTCCCGCTCCGACAGGATCCCGCCGGGCCGCGCATTCCGGGAAATCGGATTCGATTCGGTGACCGCCGTGGAATTGCGCAACCGGGTGAATGCGTCGACCGGATTGCGATGCCCGGCGACCCTGGTATTCGACCACCCCACTCCGGCCGCGCTGGCGACGTATCTGCGCATTCAACTGGTCCCGGACAACTCCCGTTCCATTCTGGAGGAACTGGAGGGGATCGAGCGGCGGCTGACCGGGTCCGCGCCGGACGCGATCACCGGCACCAAGCTGCGGATCAAGCTCCGCGCGCTGCTGTCCGCACTGGAAGCGGGCGTTTCCGAGGCCCCCGAGCCGCCGTCCGGGGTCCTGCCCGGGGACTCCGACGACGAGCTGCTCCGGTTCATCGATTCGCAGCTCGGGCGGCCCTGAGCGGGCGCCCTGGGGGTGTCCGAACGGGTGCACCCCTAGGGGAGTGCTAGGGGTTCCGGGTGGCAATCCGGAACTCCTAGCCTCAGGCCGGGCTGCTTTCGAGTCCTTCGAATTCGGATGCCAGTCGATTCGACATGCGTCCGGTCATCCGCAGAGGTGAAGCTGAATGGCAACCGAGGAAACCCTCCGCGATTACCTCACGTGGGTAAGCAAGGACCTGGCCCAGACCCGCCGGCGCCTCACCGAACTGGAATCCGCCGCACAGGAACCGATCGCCGTCGTCGCGATGGGCTGCCGCTACCCCGGCGGAGTGACCTCCCCCGATGACCTGTGGGACCTGGTCGCCGAAGGCCGGGACGCGATCTCCGGCTTCCCCGCCGACCGCGGCTGGGAGAGCTGGTACCCGTCCGGCCCGGCCGAGGGCGACGTCCGCTCCGGCGGCTTCCTGCACGACGCGGGCGACTTCGACCCGGCGTTCTTCGGCATCTCGCCGCGCGAGGCGCTGGCGATGGACCCGCAGCAGCGAATCCTGCTCGAAGTCGCCTGGGAGACCTTCGAACACGCCCGGATCGACCCGGCGGCACTGCGGGGCACCCAGGCCGGCGTCTTCGTCGGCGGCAGCTACCTCGGGTACAGCTCCTACGTCGAGGACCTGCCCGACGGCGTCCTCGGCCACCTGCTGACCGGCACCGCCCCCGCCGTCCTCTCCGGCCGCCTCGCCTACACCTTCGGCCTCGAAGGCCCGGCCGTCACGATCGACACCGCCTGTTCGTCCTCGCTGGTCGCCCTGCACCTGGCCTGCCGCGCCCTGCGCAGCCGCGAGTGCTCGATCGCGCTCGCCGGCGGCGTGGCGGTCATGTCGACCCCCGACTCCTTCGGGCAGTTCGCCAAGCAGGGCGGGCTGGCCGCCGACGGCCGCTGCCGTTCCTTCGCGGAGGGTGCGGACGGGACGGGCTGGGGTGAGGGTGTCGGCCTGCTGCTCCTGGAGCGGCTGTCGGACGCGCAGCGCAACGGGCATCCGGTGCTGGCCGTGGTGCGGGGCAGCGCGGTCAACCAGGACGGCGCCTCCAACGGCCTCACCGCGCCCAACGGCGGAGCCCAGCAGCGCGCGATCCTCCAGGCCCTGGTGTCGGCGGGCCTGTCACCGTCCGAGGTGGACGCGGTGGAGGCGCACGGGACGGGGACGGTGTTGGGTGACCCGATCGAGGCGCAGGCGCTGCTGGCGACGTACGGGCAGGGCCGGACCGGGGGCCCGCTGTGGCTCGGCTCCCTCAAGTCCAACATCGGGCACACGCAGGCCGCCGCCGGTGTGGCGGGGGTCATCAAGGTGGTGCAGGCGTTGCGGCACGGGGTGTTGCCGGGCACCTTGCACGTCGATGCTCCGTCTTCGCAGGTGGACTGGTCGGCCGGTGCGGTGGAGTTGCTGACGGGGGCGCGGGCGTGGCCGCAGGTGGGCCGTGCGCGTCGGGCGGGTGTGTCGTCGTTCGGGATCAGTGGGACGAACGCGCATGTGATCGTGGAGGAGGCGCCGGCGGTCGAGCCGGTTGGGCCGGTTGGGCCGGTTGGGCCGTCGGTGGTGTTGCCGGTGGTGCCGTTGGTGGTGAGTGCGCGTTCCGAGGGGTCGTTGGAGGCTCTGGTCGGGCGGGTGCGGGCGCTGGCGGGGTCCTCGTCGGTGGTCGATGTGGGTGTGTCGTTGGCGGCGCGTGCGGTGCTGGAGCGTCGGGCGGTGCTGTTGGGTGACGTGGTGTTGCGTGGTGTTGCGGCCGAGGGTCGGCTGGCGGTGGTGTTCACCGGTCAGGGGTCGCAGCGGGCCGGGATGGGGCGGGAGCTGTACACGGCGTTCCCGGTGTTCGCGGCGGCTTTCGACGAGGTGTGTGCGGCGCTTGACCTGCCGTTGGGTGAGGTCCTGGACGATGCGGAGCGGTTGGAGTGGACGGGGTGGGCGCAGCCGGCGATCTTCGCGCTGGAGGTTGCGCTGCTGGCGCTGGTCCGGAGCTGGGGTGTGACGCCCGATGTCGTGGCGGGGCACTCGATCGGCGAGGTGACGGCCGCGTACGCGGCGGGGGTGCTCTCCCTGGGCGACGCGGCGAGGCTGGTGGCCGCGCGTGGTCGGCTGATGCAGGAACTGCCCTCGGGCGGTGCGATGCTGGCCGTCGGGGCGTCCGAGACCGACGTACGGGAGGTGTTCCCCGACCTCGACGTCGCCGCTGTCAACGGCCCTGCTGCCGTAGTGCTTTCGGGCACTGAAGAGGCCATCGAAGCAGCCGCGACGGCGGCGGCCGGGAACGGCTGGAAGACCAACCGCCTCCGGACCAGCCACGCGTTCCACTCCCGGCTGATGGAGCCGATACTCGCCGAGTTCCGCACGGTCGTGTCAGCACTGACCTTCGCCGAGCCGGCCATCCCCGCCGTCTCCACCGTCACCGGAACGGCAGTTGTGCCCGGCCAGTGGGCCGACCCCGAGTACTGGGTCGACCAGGTCCGCCGGCCCGTGCGCTTCGCCGAGGCCGTCACCGTCCTCGAAGCGGACCGGTTCCTGGAGTTGGGCCCGGACACCGTCCTCACCGCGCTCGTCGGTTCGGTGGCCCCCGACACGATGGCCGTCGCCGCGCTGCGCCGCGAGCGCGGTGAGGCCGAGACGCTGCTTACCGCCGTCGCCGAACTGTTCGTCCACGGCCAGGACGTCGACTGGGCAGCTCTGTTCGACGGCACCGGCGCACGCCCCGTCGACCTGCCCACCTACCCGTTCGACCGGCGCCGGTACTGGCTGCGCCCCGCGCCCCGCGAGGAGGCCGCCCCGACCGGCGCGGACGCCGACTTGTGGACCGCGATCGACTCCGCCGACCTGAGTGTGGTCGCCAACGAGCTGCGCATCGACGCCGAGGCCCACCGGGAGTCGCTCGGCACCCTGGTCCCGGCGCTGGCATCCTGGCACCGCCGCCGTCAGCGCCGCGACCGCACCGACGGCTGGTGCTACCGCGAGACCTGGCAGGGACTGCCCGCTCCGACCGCCCGGCCGCTCTCCGGCACCTGGCTCCTGGTCGCCCCGGCCTCCGCCGGGACGCACGGCGTCGCGGAGGCCCTCGCCCGGGCCGGGGCCGACGTGGTGACGGTGTCCGCCACGGACCGGGCCGCGCTCGCGGCCCGGTTCCGGAAGACGCCGGACGCGGCGGGGATCGTCTCGCTCCTCGCCCTGGGCGGCGACGCGGACACCCCGGAGACTCCCGAACCGGCCGACCCCCACGTTCCGGCGGCCCTCGCCGGCACGCTCGCGCTGGCCCAGGCCGCCGAGGACGCCGCGGTCACCGCCCCGCTCTGGATCCTCACCCGGGGCGCAGTCACCACGGCCACCGAAGCCGACCCCGCCACCGACGTCGACCAGGCCGCCGTCTGGGGCCTGGGCCGGGTGGTCGGCCTCGAACACCCCGACCGCTGGGGCGGCCTGCTGGACCTCCCCGACAACCTCGACCGGCGCGCCGCCGACCGCCTCACCGCCGTCCTGGCCGGCGGCCTCGACGCCGAGGACCAGGTAGCGATCCGCCCGGCCGGGCTGTTCGTCCGACGTCTGGCCCACACCCCCGTCGCCCCCGCGAGCACCGCCGCCCCCGACGAGGGCTGGCGCCCGCGCGGCACCGTCCTGATCACCGGCGGCACCGGCGCGCTCGGCGGCCACGTCGCCCGCTGGGCCGCCGCCCAGGGCGCCGCCCACCTCGTGCTGGCCGGCCGACGCGGACCGGACGCCCCCGGCGCGCGGGAACTCGCCGAGGAGATCCGCGCCATCGGCGCCAAGGTCACCGTCGTCCCGGCCGACCTGGCCGACCGCGAGGCGGTCGCCGCCCTCCTCGACCTGGCCGGCGCCGACCCCGAGGCCCCGCTCACCGCCGTCGTCCACGCGGCCGGCATCGCGCACGGCGCACCGCTGACCGACCTCGACACCGCCGCCCTCGCGGCGGTGCTCGCGGGCAAGAGCACCGGCGCCCGGCACCTCGACGACCTCCTCGGCGACACTCCGCTCGACGCGTTCGTCCTGTTCTCCTCGATCGCCGCCACCTGGGGCAGCGGCTGGGGCGGAGCCTACGCGGCCGCCAACGCGGCCCTCGACGCGCTGGCCGCCCGGCGGCACGCCCGCGGCCTGGCCGCCACCTCGCTGGCCTGGGGCCCGTGGGCCGACGCCGGCATGGCCACCGAGGGCGACACCGGCGCCGCGCTGAGCCGCCGGGGCCTGACCCCGCTCGCCCCGGACCTGGCGGTCGACGTGCTGCGCCGGGCCGTCGCCGCCCCCGCGCCGCTGCTCACGGTCGCCGACGTCGACTGGGCGGCCTTCGCCGAGACCTTCGCCGCCGCCCGCCGCCGCCCGCTGCTGGAGGACCTGCCGGAGCTCACCGGCCCGGCCGCGGAGGCACCGCACGCCGAGACCGGCTGGCGCTCCCGGCTCGCCGAACTGCCGCCCGCCGAGCGCGAGAGCGTGCTCGTCGACCTGGTCCGCGGCCACGCCGCGCGCGTGCTCGGCTATCCGTCCGCCGAGGCGATCGCGCTCAAGCGGCCGTTCCGCGAACTCGGCTTCGACTCGCTCACCGCCGTCGAACTGCGCAACGCGCTGGCCGCCGAGACCGGGCTGCGCCTGACCGCGACGCTCGCCTTCGACTACCCGACCCCGCTGGCCCTGGCCTGCCACCTGCTCGCGGAGAGCGCCGACGCGGCCTCCGCCGACGCCGGGTCGGTCCCGAGCGCCGTACCCGCCGCCGAGGACGACCCGATCGTCCTCACCGCGATGGCCTGCCGTTTCCCCGGCGGCGTCGACACCCCCGACGGACTGTGGGAGCTGGTCGCCGGGGAGGTCGACGCGGTCGGCCCGTTCCCGGCCGACCGGGGCTGGGACCTCGACGCGCTCTACGACCCGGACGCCGACCGATCCGGCACCTCCTACACCGTCAACGGCGGTTTCGTCCTCGACGCCGACCGCTTCGACCCGAGCCTGTTCGGCATCTCGCCGCGCGAGGCGCTCGCCATGGACCCGCAGCAGCGGCTGCTGCTGGAGACCGCCTGGGAGGCGTTCGAGCGGGCCGGGCTCGACCCGCTCGCGCTGCGCGGCCGCCAGGTCGGCGTCTTCGTCGGCACCACCCACCAGGGGTACGTCTCACTCCTGGAGGGCGGTGCCGACGATCTCAGCGGATACCTCGGCACCGGCAGCGCCGGCAGCGTCGCCTCCGGGCGGATCGCCTACACCTTCGGCCTCGAAGGCCCGGCCGTCACCGTCGACACCGCCTGTTCGTCCTCGCTGGTCGCCCTGCACCTCGCCGTGCAGGCGCTGCGCAACGGCGAGTGCGACCTCGCCCTGGCCGGCGGCGTCACGATCATGGCGACGCCCGGCACCTTCACCGAGTTCTCCCGCCAGCGCGGCCTGGCCGCCGACGGCCGGTGCAAGTCCTTCGCCGCCGCCGCCGACGGCACCGGCTGGGCCGAGGGCGTCGGCCTGCTGCTGGTCGAGCGGCTCTCCTCCGCCCGGGCGGCCGCCCGCGAGGTGCTGGCCGTCGTACGGGGCAGCGCGGTCAACCAGGACGGCGCCTCCAACGGCCTCACCGCGCCCAACGGCCCCTCCCAGCAGCGCGTCATCCGCGCCGCCCTCGCAAGCGCCGGGCTGTCGGCGCACGAGGTCGACGCCGTCGAGGCGCACGGCACCGGTACCACCCTCGGCGACCCGATCGAGGCGCAGGCCCTGCTCGCCACCTATGGCCAGGGCCGCACCGGGGACCCGCTCTGGCTCGGCTCGGTCAAGTCCAACATCGGGCACACCCAGTCCGCCGCCGGCGCCGCCGGAATCATCAAGACGGTCCTCGCGATGCGGCACGGCGTGCTGCCGAGGACCCTGCACGTCGACGCGCCGACCCCGCAGGCCGACTGGGCCTCCGGTGCCGTCGAACTCCTCACCGAGGCCCGCCCCTGGCCGGCCGGCGAGCGCCCCCGCCGCGCCGGGATCTCCGCCTTCGGCGTCAGCGGCACCAACGCCCACGTCATCCTGGAGGAGCCGCCCGCCGCCGAGGCGACCGCCCGTCCGCGCGGGCGCACCGCCTCACCGACCCTGCCGGTCATCGTCTCCGCCGCCACCCCGGACGGCCTGGAGGCCCAGACCGACCGCCTCCTCGACTGGCTCGACGCCCACCCCGGCACCGACCTCCTCGACCTCGCCCGCACCACCGCGGGACGCGCCCCGCTCGCCCACCGCGCCGCCTACCTGGCACCCAACCGGGCCCAGCTGCTGCGCGCGCTCAAGCGGCGCGACAGCGCGGCGGCGGGCGAGAGCGCCGACGGCCGCCTCGCCCTGCTCTTCACCGGCCAGGGCGCGCAGCGCCTCGCCATGGGCGAGCAGCTCTACGCCGCCTTCCCGGTGTTCGCGGTGGCCTTCGACGAGGCCTGCGCCCGGTTCGACCCGCTGCTCGACCAGCCGCTGCGGCTGACCGTCTTCGCCGACCCCGACGCGCTCGACCGCACCGCGTACGCCCAGCCCGCCCTGTTCGCCGTCGAGACGGCCCTGCTGGCCCTGCTCCGGCACTGGGGCGTGACGCCCGACCTCGTCGCCGGGCACTCGGTCGGCGAGATCGCCGCCGCCCACGCGGCCGGCGTCCTGTCACTGGACGACGCCGCCACCCTGGTCGCCGCCCGGGGCCGGCTGATGCAGGCGCTGCCCGCCGGCGGCGCCATGCTCGCCGTCGGCGCCGCCGAGGCCGAGGTTCTGACGGCCCTCCCCGGCCTCGACCTCGCCGCCGTCAACGGCCCGGCGTCGGTGGTGGTCTCGGGCCCTTCGGCCGAGGTCGACGCGGCTGCCGCGGTGGCGGCCGGGCGGGGCTGGAAGACCAGCCGGCTGCGCACCGGCCACGCCTTCCACTCCCGGCTGATGGACCCGATGCTGGACGAGTTCCGCGCCGTCGTCCGCGGGCTCGACCTCGCCGCGCCGCGGCTGGCCGCGGTCTCCACCGTCGCGCCGGGGGAGCCGCCGCGATGGACCGACCCGGAGTACTGGGTCGAGCAGGTCCGCCGACCGGTCCGCTTCGCCGAGGCCGTCCACGCGCTGACCGCCCGGGGCGTCACCCGCTTCCTGGAGGTCGGCCCCGACGGCGTGCTGACCGCCCTGGTCGCCGCCAACGCACCCGACGCGCTTGCCGCACCCACCCTGCGCCGCGACCGCGACGAGGTCACGACCCTGCTCACCGGCGTCGCCGCGCTCTTCACCCGGGGCACCGACGTCGACTGGACCGCCGTCCTCGACGGCGCCGGCACCCAACTGCCCGACCTGCCCACCTACGCCTTCCAGCGGCAGCGCTACTGGCCGCGGGCCGACGCCGCCACCGGGACCGACCCGGCGGCCCTCGGCCTCGGCCCCGCCGACCACCCGCTGCTCGGCGCCGCGGTCGTGCTGGCCGACGGCGACGGCGCCGTCCTCACCGGCCGGCTCTCGCCCCGCACCCACCCCTGGCTGGCCGACCACACCGTGCTCGGCGGCGTCCTGGTCCCGGGCACGGCCCTGCTCGAACTCGCCCTCGCCGCGGGCGCCGTGGTCGGCGCCCCGACCGTCGAGGAACTGGTCCTGCGGCAGCCGCTGCGCCTCGACGGCCCGGACGGCGCCACCGTGCAGGTCGGCGTCGGCGCCCCCGACCCGACCGGACGGCGTCCCGTCACCATCCACTCCCACCCTGGCGAGCCGGCCTCCGGCACCTCCGGCACCTCCGGCACCGAGGACGACTGGACCGTCCACGCCACCGGCCTGCTCGGCCCGGCGGGCCCGGCCGGCGAGACGTTCCCCTGGCCGCCCGCCGGCGCCACCCGCCTGGCCACCGACGACCTCTACGACCGGCTCGCCGACGCCGGGTACGCGTACGGGCCCGCCTTCCGCGGCCTGAACGAACTCTGGCGGCACGGTGAGGACCTCTACGTCGAGGCCGAACTGCCCGGCGAACCGGACCGGTTCGGCGTCCACCCCGCCCTGCTCGACGCCCTCCTGCACGGCCTGGCCGGCGGCGACGGCGGCGGCGAAGGAAGCGCCGACGGTGCGACCAGGCTGCCCTTCGCCTTCACCGGCGCCACCGTGCACGCCGACGGCGCCGACCTGCTGCGCGCCCGCCTCCGGCCGGCCGGGGACAGCGTCCGCCTCGACGCCGTCGACGCCGACGGTGCGCCCGTCGCCACCGTCGCAGGACTCGTCTTCCGTCCGGTCGACGCCGAGGACACCGCGCCCGCCCGCACCGAGGCGGCCCGCTCCCTGTTCACCGTCGACTGGGCCCCGGCCGAGCCGGCCGCCGCCGACTCCGCCGCGCAGCCCCCGGCCGAGATCGCGCTCGGCGAGCCGCTGCCCGCCCCCGCGCCGGCCCTGTCCGTCGACGCCACCGCCCCGGGCACCGCCCGCGACCGCACCGCCGCCCTGCTCGCGCTGCTCCGGACCTGGCTGGCCGATCCGGCGTGGACCGACTCCCGCCTGGTGGTGCGCACCTTCGGCGCGGTCGGCGACGAGGTCACCGACCCCGACGGCGCCGCCCTCTGGGGCCTGGTCCGCTCCGCCCAGACCGAACACCCCGACCGCATCCACCTGCTCGACGCCGCCGCCCCCGCGCTCCACCCCGCGCCGCAGGCCCGGGTGCGCGACGGCCTGGCCACCGTGCCGCGCCTGGCCCGCCCCGCCGCGGCGGGCACGGCGGGCACGGCGGACCTCGGCGACGGCGTGGTGGTCCTCACCGGCGCCACCGGCACGCTCGGCGGCCTGCTCGCCCGCCACCTGGTCGAGGCACACGGCGTCACCCGGCTGCTCCTGCTCTCCCGCTCCGGCGGCGGCCCCGCCATCGAGGGCGCCGAGGTGCGCACGCTCGCCTGCGACCTCGCCGACCCCGACGCGGTCGCCGCCGCCCTGCGCGAGGAACCCGTCACCGCCGTCGTGCACGCCGCCGGCGTCATCGACGACGGCCTGCTCACCGACCTGACCCCCGAGCGGCTCGACGCCGTGTTCCGGGCCAAGGTCGACGCCGCCCGCAACCTCGCCGCCGCCACCGAGGGCAAGGACCTCGCCGCCTTCGTCCTCTACTCCTCCGCCTCCGGCCTGTTCGGCAACGCGGGCCAGGCCAACTACGCCGCCGCCAACGCCTTCCTCGACGCCTACGCCACCACCCTCCGCGCCCAGGGCGTCCCCGCCGTCTCGCTCGCCTGGGGCCTGTGGGACGCGGGCCTCGGCGCCGCGCTCTCCACCGCCGACCGCCGCCGGCTCGTCCGCGGCGGTTTCGGCGCGCTCGACACCGGGACCGGCCTCGCCCTCTTCGACGCCGCCCTCCGCGCCGACCGCGCCGTCACCGTCCCGCTGCGGCTCGACCTCGCCGCGCTGCGCCGCGCCGAGAGCCCGCACCCGCTGCTGCACGGCCTGGTCCCGGCCGCCACCCGCCGGCGCGCCGCCGCCGGGCGCCCCGCCGGAGCCGGCACGCCCGGCGGGCACCTCGCCGGCCTGGCGGACGCCGAGCGGGCCCGGGCGGCACTGGCCACCGTCCGGACCCAGGCCGCTGCCGCCCTCGGCTACCCGGGCCCGGACGCGGTCCCGGTCGGCCGGGCCTTCCGGGAGCTGGGCTTCGACTCGCTCACCGCGGTCGAACTGCGCAATGCGCTGGCCGCCGAGACCGGCCTGCGGCTGCCTGCGACCCTGGTCTTCGACTATCCCAACGCCACCGCCCTCGCCGAGTACCTCGCCGCCGAACTGTCCGGCACGGCGCCCGCCCCGGCGCCGGCCGCCACCGCCGTCCCGGTGGACGACGACCCCGTCGTCATCGTCGGGATGGCCTGCCGCTACCCGGGCGGGATCTCCTCGCCCGATGACCTGTGGGAGCTGGTGGCGGGAGGCCGGGACGGCATCGGGCCCTTCCCGACCGACCGCGGCTGGGACGTCGAGGGCCTCTACCACCCGGACCCGGACCACCCCGGCACCTCCTACGCCCGCGAGGGCGGATTCCTCTACGAAGCCGCCCACTTCGACCCCGGCCTGTTCGGCATCTCGCCGCGCGAGGGCATGGCGATGGACCCGCAGCAGCGCCTGCTGCTCGAATCCTCCTGGGAGACCCTGGAACACGCCGGCGTCGACCCGCTGGGCCTGCGCGGCTCGCGCACCGGCGTCTTCGTCGGCCTGATGTACCACGACTACCTCGGCCGGCTGACCGCCGTCCCCGAGGAGGTCGAGGGCTTCCTCGGCACCGGCAACTCCGGCAGCGTCGCCTCCGGCCGGGTGTCGTACACCTTCGGGCTGGAGGGGCCGGCCGTCACGGTGGACACCGCCTGCTCCTCCTCGCTGGTCGCGCTGCACCTCGCCGCCCAGGCGCTGCGCTCGGGCGAGTGCGACCTGGCGCTCGCCGGCGGCGTCACCGTCATGGCCACCCCGGACACCTTCACCGGCTTCTCCCGCCAGCGCGGCCTGGCCGCCGACGGCCGGTGCAAGTCCTTCGCCGCCGCCGCCGACGGCACCGGCTGGGGCGAGGGCGTCGGCATGCTGCTGGTCGAGCGCCTCTCCGACGCCCGGCGCAACGGCCACCGCGTGCTCGCGGTCGTGCGGGGCACGGCGGTCAACCAGGACGGTGCATCGAACGGCCTCACCGCCCCCAACGGCCCCTCGCAGCAGCGGGTGATCCGGACCGCCCTGGCGGCCGCCGGTCTCACCGCGTCCGAGGTGGACGCGGTGGAGGCGCACGGCACCGGGACGGTGCTGGGCGACCCGATCGAGGCCCAGGCCCTGCTGGCCACCTACGGCCGGGACCGGGAGGGCGAGCCGCTGCGGCTCGGCTCGATCAAGTCCAACCTGGGGCACACCCAGGCCGCCGCCGGAGCGGCCGGGATCATCAAGATGGTCCAGGCGATGCGCCACGGAGTGCTGCCGAAGACCCTGCACGTCGACGCGCCGTCCCCGAAGGTCGACTGGGCCGCCGGGAACGTCGAACTCCTCACCGAGGCCCGCCCCTGGCCGGCCGGCGAGCGCCCCCGCCGGGCAGGCGTCTCCTCCTTCGGCATCAGCGGCACCAACGCCCACGTCATCCTGGAGGAACCGCCCGCCGACCCGGCGCCCGCACCGCTCCCCGCCGTGACCCGCCCGGTGCCGCTGGTGCTCACCGCCAACGACCCGGCCGCGCTGGCCGAACTCGTCGAGCGGACCCCGGCCCTGCTGCGCGACCGGCCGGACCTGCGGCCCGCCGCCGTCGGGCACGCCCTGACCGCCCGCGCCACGCTGCCGCACCGCGCGGTGCTGCTGAGCCCCGGCTCCGGGGAACCGGTCGTGACCGGCCGTGCGGCCGAGGGTCGGCTCGCGGTGGTGTTCACCGGTCAGGGGTCGCAGCGGGCCGGTATGGGGCGGGAGCTGTATGGGGTGTTCCCGGTGTTCGCGGCGGCTTTCGACGAGGTGTGTGCGGCGCTTGACCTGCCGATCGGTGAAGTGCTGGACGATGCGGAGCGGTTGGAGCGGACGGGTTGGGCGCAGCCGGCGATCTTCGCGCTGGAGGTTGCGCTGCTGGCGTTGGTGCGCAGTTGGGGTGTGACGCCCGATGTCGTCGCGGGGCACTCGATCGGCGAGGTGACGGCCGCGTACGCGGCGGGGGTGCTGACGCTCAAGGACGCTGCCGCGCTGGTGGCCGCGCGTGGTCGGCTGATGCAGGAACTGCCCTCGGGCGGTGCGATGCTGGCCGTCGGGGCGTCCGAGGCCGACGTACGGGAGGCGTTCCCGGGGCTGGATGTGGCGGCCGTCAACGGGCCTGCCGCCGTGGTGCTCTCGGGCACCGAGGCCGACATCGACGCGGCCGTGGCGGCCGGGAACGGTTGGAAGACCAACCGCCTCCGGACCAGCCACGCGTTCCACTCCCGGCTGATGGAGCCGATGCTCGCGGAGTTCCGCACGGTCGTGGAGGGCCTGGCCTTCGCCGACCCGCTGCTCCCCGCCGTCTCGACGGTGACCGGCAGCCCGGTGACGCCCGGTCAGTGGAGCGACCCGGCGTACTGGGTCGACCAGGTCCGCAGTCCCGTCAGGTTCGCCGACGCGGCCGCGGCCCTCGACGCCTCCCGCGTCCTGGAGTTGGGCCCGGACGCCGTCCTCACCGCCCTCGTCCGCGAGGCGGCTCCCGACACGGCCGCCGTCCCCGCCCTGCGCCGCGAGCGCGGCGAGGCCGAGGCGCTGCTCACCGCGCTGGCCGAGCTCTTCGTCCACGGCCAGGAGGTCGACTGGGCCGCCACGTTCGGCACCGGACCGGCGCCCGTCCTCGACCTGCCCACCTACCCGTTCCAGCACCAGCGGCTCTGGATCGATGTGATCGACCCGGTCGGCGACCTGGCCGGCCTCGGTCTGCGCGACGACGAGCACCCACTGCTCGGCGCGGCCGTCACGCTCCCCGAGGGCGACGCCCTGCTGTTCACCGGGCGGCTGGCCGCCGGAGCCCCCGGCTGGCTGACCGACCACACGGTCTTCGACACCGTGGTCCTCCCCGGCGCCGCCCTGGTGGACATCGCACTGGCCGCAGGCGCTCGGGCCGGAGCCCCGGTCCTCGACGAACTGCTGCTCCAGGTCCCGCTGGCGCTGCCCGCCGCGGGCGGGGTCGCCCTGCGGGTCACCGTCGGCGCCTCCGGTGACGACGGGCGCCGGGCCCTGAGCGTCCACGCGCAGCCCGACGGCGCCGACGGCTGGACCACGCACGCCACCGGCTTCCTCTCCGCCGACACGGGCGCACCCGTGCGGCTGCCCGACTCGTCGCCCGACGGCGAGCCCGTTCCGCTCGACGGCCTCTACGAGCGGCTCGCCGACGCCGGCCTGCGCTACGGCCCGACGTTCCGGGGTCTGACCGGCGCCGTGCGCGACGGCGACCGGGTGATCGCCGAGATCCGGCCGGAGGGCGTCGACCCGGACGGCTTCGGGGTGCACCCGGCCCTGCTGGACGCGGCGCTGCACGCGATCGGCGCGGCCGGCCTGTTCGACGGGACCGTCCGGTTGCCGTTCGCGGTCACCGGCGCGCGACTGCACGCCGTCGGCGCCGGGGCGCTCCGCGTCCACCTCACCCGGACGGGCGAGGGCGCGGTCAGCCTGATCGCCCTGGACGGCTCCGGCTCGCCGGTGCTCACCGTCGACGAGCTGGCCTTCCGCCCGGTCACCGCCGAGCAGGTCAGCGCCGTGCGGACCGGCTTCCGCTCGCTCTTCGGGGTGGACTGGGCGGTGCGGAAGGTGGCTGCCTCTGCCGAAGCGCCGGCGGTGATCGCTCTCGGCGATCCGCTGCCGGCCGTCGCGCAGCCGGTACTGCTGGTGGACGCATCGGCGCCGGGTACGGCGTTGGACCGGTCGGCGGCGTTGCTCGCGCTGCTCCAGGACTGGCTGGCCGATCCGAAGTGGATGCAATCCCGTCTGGTCGTAAGGACGTTCGGCGCGGCGGGCGAGGTGATCGCGGACGCGGACGGCGCCGCGCTGTGGGGCCTGGTCCGCTCGGCGCAGTCGGAGCATCCGGACCGCATCCACCTGCTGGACGCGGCGGAGGACGCCTTCTACGAGGTGCCGCAGGCCGTGGTCCGGGACGGCGAGCTGCGGGTGCCGCGCCTGGTACGGGTGCCCGCCGAAGGGGAGCCGGTCGGGTTCGGCAGCGGCACGGTCGTCGTCACCGGCGCCACCGGCACGCTGGGCCGGCTGATCGCCCGGCACCTGGTGGCGGAGCACGGTGTCCGTGACCTGCTGCTGCTCTCGCGCTCCGGCGGGAGCGTGGCGATCGACGGCGCGAAGGTCCGCGCGGTGGCCTGCGACGTGGCCGACGCCGACGCGGTGGCCGAGGTCCTGCGGGACGAGCCGGTGACGGCCGTCGTCCACGCGGCCGGGGTCCTGGACGACGGCACCGTGCAGTCGCTCACCCCCGAACGGCTCGACGCCGTGTTCCGGGCCAAGGTCGACGCCGCCCGCAACCTGGCCGCCGCCACCGAGGGCAAGGACCTCGCCGCCTTCGTCCTCTACTCCTCGGCCTCCGGCCTGTTCGGCAACGCGGGCCAGGCCAACTACGCCGCCGCCAACACCTTCCTGGACGCCTACGCCACCGCTCTCCGCGCCCAGGGCGTCCCGGCCGTCTCGCTCGCCTGGGGCCTGTGGGACGCCGGGATGGGCGGGACGCTTACCGAGGCCGACCGCGCCCGACTGGCCCGCACCGGTTTCGGCGCGCTCACCGCCGCCGACGGCCTCGCCGCCTTCGACGCCGCCCTCGCCACCGGCCGCCCGCTGGCCGTGCCGATCGCGCTGGACCTGAACGCCGTACGGGCCTGCGCGGCCGACGGCACCGTCCCCGAACTGCTGAGCGGCCTGGTCGCCGTGACCCGCCGGGCCGCCGGCACCGCCCCCGCCGACACGCTCGCGGACCGGCTCGCCCCGCTGGGCGACCCGGAGCGCGAACGGGCCCTGCTCGACCTGGTCCGCACCCGCACCGCCGCCATCCTCGGCTACGCCTCGCCCAAGGACGTCGAGACCACCCGCGGCTTCCTCGAACTCGGCTTCGACTCGCTCACCGCCGTCGAACTGCGAAACCGGATGAACACCGAGACCGGGCTGCGCCTGTCGGCGACCGTCCTGTTCGACCACCCGTCGCCGACCGCGCTCGCCCGGCACCTCGCCGAGCTGCTCCGCCCCGACCGGATCGCCCCCGGACCCGACCCCCTCGACGCCGCCTACGCCGAGATCGCCGGCCTGGAGGCCCGGCTCAAGGCCGCAGGCCACCTCGACGGCGGGCACCGCGACGCCATCGGGCAGCGGCTGCGCACGCTCGCGGCGGCCTGGACCGCGCCCGCGGGCGACGGCGCCACCGACGACATCCAGTCGGCGACCGCCGACGAGATCCTCGACCTCCTCGACGAACTCGGCACCCAGTGAGCCGACCCAGATCCGAAGGCGGCTCCGCCATGACATCCGTAAGCGAACCCGCCGGGACCGAGGAGAAGTACCTCGGCTACCTCAGGCGCGCCGCCGCCGACCTGCGCGCCGCCCGCCAGCGGGTGACGGAGCTGGAGCAGCGCAACAGCGAGCCGCTGGCGATCGTCGCGATGAGCTGCCGCTACCCCGGCGGGGTCGAGAGTCCCGAGGACCTGTGGCGCCTGGTCGCCTCCGGCACCGACGCCATCGGTGCCCCGCCGACCGACCGGGGCTGGCAGGTCGAGGGCCTCTACGACCACGAGAGCGGCGAACTCGACCGGCGCGCCCGGCTCCAGGGCGGCTTCCTGCACGGCGCCGCGGGCTTCGACCCGGAGCTGTTCGGTATCTCGCCGCGCGAGGCGCTGGCGATGGACCCGCAGCAGCGGCTACTGCTGGAGACCGCCTGGGAGGCGTTCGAGCGGGCCGGCCTCGACCCCACTGCCGTGCGGTTCCCCCGCACCGGCGTGTTCACCGGCGTGATGTACCACGACTACGGCTCGCGCCCGCTCGACCTGCCCGAGGGTGTCGCCGGCTACCTGGGCAACGGCAACGCGGGCAGCGTCGCCTCGGGCCGGATCTCCTACACGTTCGGCCTGGAGGGCCCGGCCGTCACCGTCGACACCGCCTGTTCGTCCTCGCTGGTCGCCCTGCACCTCGCCGGGCAGGCGCTGCGCAACGGCGAGTGCGACCTGGCGCTCGCCGGCGGCGTGACGGTGATGGCCACGCCGACCACGTTCGTGGAGTTCTCCCGCCAAGGCGGGCTGGCCGCCGACGGCCGGTGCAAGTCCTTCGCGGAGGGTGCGGACGGGACGGGCTGGGGTGAGGGTGTCGGCCTGCTGCTCCTGGAGCGGCTGTCGGACGCGCAGCGCAACGGGCATCCGGTGCTGGCCGTGGTGCGGGGCAGCGCGGTCAACCAGGACGGCGCCTCCAGCGGGCTGACGGCCCCGAACGGCCCGTCGCAGCAGCGGGTGATCCGGGCCGCGCTGGAGGCCGCCGGTCTCGCCGCGTCCGAGGTGGACGCGGTGGAGGCGCACGGGACGGGGACGGTGCTGGGTGACCCGATCGAGGCGCAGGCGCTGCTGGCGACGTACGGGCAGGGCCGGACCGGGGGCCCGCTGTGGCTCGGCTCCCTCAAGTCCAACATCGGGCATACGCAGGCCGCCGCCGGTGTGGCGGGGGTCATCAAGGTGGTGCAGGCGTTGCGGCACGGGGTGTTGCCGGGCACCTTGCACGTCGATGCTCCGTCTTCGCAGGTGGACTGGTCGGCCGGTGCGGTGGAGTTGCTGACGGGGGCGCGGGCGTGGCCGCAGGTGGGCCGTGCGCGTCGGGCGGGTGTGTCGTCGTTCGGGATCAGTGGGACGAACGCGCATGTGATCGTGGAGGAGGCGCCGGCGGTCGAGCCGGTGGAGCCGGTTGGGTCGGTTGGGCCGTCGGTGGTGTTGCCGGTGGTGCCGTTGGTGGTGAGTGCGCGTTCCGAGGGGTCGTTGGAGGCTCTGGTCGGGCGGGTGCGGGCGCTGGCGGGGTCCTCGTCGGTGGTCGATGTGGGTGTGTCGTTGGCGGCGCGTGCGGTGCTGGAGCGTCGGGCGGTGCTGTTGGGTGACGTGGTGTTGCGTGGTGTTGCGGCCGAGGGTCGGCTGGCGGTGGTGTTCACCGGTCAGGGGTCGCAGCGGGTCGGGATGGGGCGGGAGCTGTATGGGGTGTTCCCGGTGTTCGCGGCGGCTTTCGACGAGGTGTGTGCGGCGCTTGACCTGCCGATCGGTGAGGTGCTGGACGATGCGGAGCGGTTGGAGCGGACGGGGTGGGCGCAGCCGGCGATCTTCGCGCTGGAGGTCGCGCTGCTGGCGCTGGTCCGAAGCTGGGGCGTGAGCCCGGACGTCGTCGCGGGGCACTCGATCGGCGAGGTCACGGCTGCGTACGCGGCGGGGGTTCTCTCCCTGGGCGACGCCGCGAGGCTGGTGGCCGCGCGTGGTCGGCTGATGCAGGAACTCCCTTCCGGTGGCGCGATGCTGGCCGTCGGGGCGTCCGAGGCCGACGTGCGCGAGGCTTTCCCGGAACTCGACATCGCGGCCGTCAACGGCCCGGCGGCGGTGGTGCTTTCGGGCGCTGACGGCGAGATCGATGCAGCGGCGGCGGTGGCGGTCGAGCGGGGCTGGAAGACGAGCAGGCTGCGCACCAGCCACGCGTTCCACTCCCGGCTGATGGAGCCGATGCTCGCCGAGTTCCGCACGGTCGTGTCAGCACTGACCTTCGCCGAGCCGGCCATCCCCGCCGTCTCCACCGTCACCGGAACAGCAGTTGCGCCCGGCCAGTGGGCCGACCCCGAGTACTGGGTCGACCAGGTCCGCCGACCCGTGCGCTTCGCCGAGGCCCTCACCGCCCTCGAAGCGGACCGCGTCCTCGAACTCGGCCCGGACGCCGTCCTCACCGCCCTCGTCGGTTCGGTGGCCCCCGACACGATGGCCGTGGCTGCGCTGCGCCGCGAGCGCGGCGAGGCCGAGACGCTGCTCACCGCCGTCGCCGAACTGTTCGTCCACGGCCAGGACGTCGACTGGGCAGCTCTGTTCGACGGCACCGGCGCACGCCCCGTCGACCTGCCCACCTACCCGTTCGACCGGCGCCGGTACTGGCTGGACACCGCTGCCGACACCGGCGACGTCACCACGGCCGGCCTGTACGCGCCCGACCATCCATTGCTCGGCGCCGCGATGCTCCTCGCCGACGGCGACGGCGCCCTGCTCACCGGGCGACTCGCCGCCGGTGCGCCCGGCTGGCTGGCCGACCACCAGGTGTTCGGCACAGTCCTCGTGCCGGGGACCGCGCTGCTCGACCTCGTCCTCGCGGCCGGGCGGCGGGTGGGTACGAACGGCATCGAGGAACTCGTCCTCCGCGAGCCGTTGGCGGTCCCGCCGCAGGGCGGCGTCCGACTCCAGGTCCGGGTCGGGCCCGCGGACGGCGCCGACCGCCGACCGGTCACCGTCTACAGCCAACCCGAGGACGGCGACGCCGAGAGCTGGACCACCCACGCCGAGGGCACGCTCACCCCGGCCGCCGGGCCCGGCGCAGACCTGAGCCTGGTCGCTTGGCCGCCGCCCGGCGCTGAGGAGATCGCGATCGACGGCCTTTACGACGCCTTCGCCGACGCAGGCCTGTCGTACGGACCGATGTTCCGGGGCCTGCGACGGGTCTGGCGGGCGGACGGGGCGGTGTTCGCCGAGGTCGCGCTCGACGGGCCGACTGACGGCCCAGGTGTGCACCCGGCATTGTTCGACGCGGCGCTGCACGCGATCGGCGCCGGCGGCCTGCTCCCGGACGGGGACGTGCGGCTGCCGTTCGCCTTCACCGGCGTTCGGGTCACCGGCACGGCCACCCGGGAACTGCGCGTCCGACTCTTGCCGGGCGACGGCCCGGACGTGGTGCGGCTGCTGCTCGCGGACGGGGCCGGGCTCCCGGTCGTGGAGGTGGACGCGCTCCGCCTCCGGCCGGTGACGGCCGGGCAGTTGGCGAGTGGTGCGGCGGACCGGTTGCTGTTCGGGGTGGAGTGGGTGGCGCGGGAGGTGGCCGCGTCGGCGGTTGCGCCGGTGGTGATCGCTCTCGGTGACGTGCTGCCCGAGCCTGTTCCGGTGCTGTTGGTGGATGCTTCGGTGTCGGGTGCGGCGTTGGACCGGTCGGTGGTGCTGCTGGCGCTGCTCCAGGAGTGGCTGGCCGATCCGGAGTGGGCGCGATCGCGTCTGGTGGTGCGGACGTTCGGTGCGGCGGGTGAGGTGGTCACGGATGCGGACGGTGCCGCGCTGTGGGGTCTGGTGCGTTCGGCGCAGTCGGAGCATCCGGACCGGATCCATCTGCTGGATGCCGCCGATGATGCCTTCTACGAGCTTCCGCAGGCCGTCGTCCGCGAGGGCGAGGTCCGTGTCCCGCGCCTGGTCCGCGTGGAGGCGGGTGAGCCGGTCGGGTTCGGTGGCGGGACCGTGGTTGTCACGGGTGCCACCGGCACGCTCGGCCGCCTGATCGCTCGCCACTTGGTGGACGTGCACAGGGTCCGTGATCTGTTGCTGCTGTCCCGGTCGGGCGGAATCGTGGAGGTCGAGGGCGCGAAGGTCCGCGCGGTGGCCTGCGATGTGGCTGATGCCGAGGCGGTGGCCGAGGTGCTGCGGGGCGAGCCGGTGACGGCGGTGGTCCACGCGGCCGGGGTGCTCGACGACGCTCTGCTCGCCGACCTGACGCCGGAGCGCCTGGAGCGGGTGTTCCGGGCCAAGGTGGATGCGGCCCGCAACCTCGTGGCCGCGACGGAGGGCAAGGACCTCGCTGCTTTCGTCCTCTACTCCTCGGCGGCGGGTCTGTTCGGCAATGCGGGCCAGGCCAACTACGCGGCGGCGAACGCCTTCCTGGACGCCTACGCGACCGCCCTCCGCGCCCAGGGCGTCCCGGCGGTCTCGCTGGCCTGGGGCCTGTGGGACGCGGGCATGGCCGAGACCCTCGCCGACGCCGACCGCGACCGGATGCGGCGCGGCGGCGTGCTGCCGCTGACGGCCGAGCAGGGCCTCGCCGCCTTCGACGCCGCCCTCGGCACCGGCCGGCCGGTCGTCGCGGCGCTCAGCGTGGACACCGCCGTGCTCCGTGAGGCCGCCGCCGTCCCCGACCTGCTGCGCGGCCTGGTCCGCGCCGCCGACCGTCGCCCGACCGCTGGGACCCCCCTCGGCCTGCGGCTGGCCGAGCTGCCCACCGAGCAGCGCGTCATGGCGGTGCTCGGGCTGGTCCGCGCCCAGGTGGCGGACGTCCTGGGCTACGACCGCGGCGAGGACGTCGACCCCAAGCGGGCCTTCAGCGAACTCGGCTTCGACTCACTGACCGCCGTCGAGCTGCGCAACCGGCTGAACACCGTGACCGGGCTGCGCCTGCCGTCCACGCTGGTCTTCGACTACCCGAACGCCACCCTCCTGGCCGGCCGGGTCGGCGAGGAACTGGCCGGTGCGGCCCAGGCGGTGGCCGCACCGACGACCGCCACCCCCGCCGACGAGCCGATCGCGATCGTGGGGATGGCCTGCCGCTACCCGGGTGGGGTCTCCTCGCCGGAGGAGCTGTGGGAGCTGGTCGTAGCCGGTCGGGACGGGATCGTGCCGTTCCCCGAGGATCGTGACTGGGACGTGGAGGGCCTGTACCACCCCGACCCCGACCACCCCGGCACCTCGTACTCCCGGCACGGTGGTTTCCTCGCCGGCGCGGCCGACTTCGACACTGCGGTGTTCGGGATCTCGCCGCGTGAGGCGTTGGCGATGGATCCGCAGCACCGGTTGCTGCTGGAGACGTCCTGGGAGGCGTTCGAGCGGGCGGGCATCGATCCGCTGGGCCTGCGCGGCTCCCGCACGGGTGTGTTCGCCGGGGTGATGTACAACGACTACGGGCTCGTCCTCGACGGATCCACCGACAACGCCGAGGGCTTCCTCGGTACGAGCGGCAGCATCGCCTCGGGCCGGGTCGCCTACACCTTCGGTCTCGAAGGTCCGGCGGTCACGGTCGACACGGCGTGTTCGTCGTCGCTGGTCGCGCTGCACTTGGCTGTTCAGGCGCTGCGCAGTGGTGAGTGCGATGCGGCGTTGGCGGGTGGTGTGACGGTGATGGCGACGCCGGGGACGTTCGTCGGGTTCTCGCGGCAGCGCGGGTTGGCGGCGGACGGGCGGTGCAAGTCGTTCGCGGAGGGGGCGGACGGTACGGGCTGGGGTGAGGGCGTCGGCATGCTCCTGGTGGAGCGGCTGGCCGACGCCGAGCGCCTCGGTCACCCGGTGCTGGCGGTCGTGCGGGGTACGGCGGTGAACCAGGACGGTGCGTCGAACGGTCTGACGGCGCCGAACGGTCCGTCGCAGCAGCGGGTGATCCGGGCGGCGTTGGAGTCGGCGGGGCTGTCGCCGCAGGACGTCGACGCCGTCGAGGCGCACGGCACCGGAACGACGCTGGGCGACCCGATCGAGGCGCAGGCGCTGTTGGCCACCTACGGCCAGGACCGCGCGGGCGAGCCGCTCTGGCTCGGTTCGGTGAAGTCGAACCTGGGGCACACCCAGGCCGCCGCCGGCGTTGCGGGGATCATCAAGATGGTCGAGGCGATGCGCCACGGCCGTCTCCCCGGCACGCTGCACGTCGACACCCCGTCGACGAAGGTGGACTGGTCGGCCGGCGCGGTCGAGCTGCTGACGGAGGCGCGGGAGTGGCCCGCGCTGGACCGCCCGCGCCGCGCAGCGGTGTCCTCCTTCGGCATCAGCGGCACCAACGCCCACGTCATCCTCGAAGCCCCCGAGCCCGCCGAGCCGGTGGCCCTGCCGAGCTCGGCGCTGCCCGTCACGCCGCTCGTGCTCAGCGCAGCCGACCAGGACGCCCTGCACACGCTGGCGGACCGGCTCGCCGAGCGGAACGACCTGCCGCTCGACCGGGTCGCGGCAGGTCTGGCCGGCCGGGCGGTGCTGCCGCACCGCGTGGTGGTCCTGGCCGAGGACGGCGTCGAACTGCACGATTCAATCTGCGAGTTCACTGAGCGAGCCGTCACCGGAACAGCAGTCGAAGGCCGACTGGCAGTGGTGTTCACCGGTCAGGGGTCTCAACGGGCCGGGATGGGCCGGGAGTTGTATGCGGCGTTCCCGGTGTTCGCGGCGGCCTTCGACGAGGCGTGCGTGGCGCTTGACCTGGCGATCGGTGAAGTGCTGGACGACGCGGAGCGGTTGGAGCGGACGGGTTGGGCGCAGCCGGCGATCTTCGCGCTGGAGGTCGCGCTGCTGGCGCTGGTGAGCAGCTGGGGCGTGACGCCGGACATCGTCGCGGGGCACTCGATCGGCGAGGTCACGGCCGCGTACGCGGCGGGGGTGCTGACGCTCAAGGACGCGGCCGCGCTGGTGGCCGCGCGCGGCCGGCTGATGCAGGAACTGCCCTCGGGCGGTGCGATGCTGGCCGTCGGCGCCGCCGAGACCGAGGTGAGCGAGGCGTTCCCCGACCTCGACATCGCGGCCGTCAACGGCCCTGCCGCCGTAGTGCTTTCGGGCACCGAGGCCGACATCGAAGCAGCCGCGACGGCGGCGGCCGAGAACGGTTGGAAGACCAACCGCCTCCGGACCAGCCACGCCTTCCACTCCCGCCTGATGGAGCCGATGCTCGCCGGGTTCCGCGAGATCGTCACCGGCCTGGCCTTCCAGGAACCGGCCCTCCCCGCCGTCTCCACCGTCACCGGCCGCCCGGTGACGCCCGGTCAGTGGACCGACCCCGCCTACTGGGTCGACCAGGTCCGCAAGCCCGTCCGCTTCGCCGAGGCCGCAACCGCCCTCGACGCCGCCCGCGTGCTCGAACTCGGCCCGGACGGCGTCCTCACCGGGCTCGTCGGCCACGTCGACCCGGACCTCCCCGTCGTCACCGCGCTCCGGCGTGGCCGGCCCGAGCCGCAGACGCTGCTCCGCGCGGTCGCCGAACTCTTCGTGCGGGGGCAGTCTGTCGACTGGGCCGCGCTGGTCGGCCGGGCCGCCGTGGACCTGCCCACCTACCCGTTCTCCCACCGGCGGTTCTGGCCGCGCCCGCGTACCGGCGTCACCGGGGACGTCACCGGCCTCGGTCTCACGGGTACCGGTCATCCGGTCCTCGGGGCGGTGGCGGAGGTCCCGGGCTCCGGGGTGGTGCTGTTCACCGGGTCGCTGTCCGTGACGACCCACCCGTGGGCCGTCGACCACACCGTCCACGGCAGGACGGTTGTCCCGGGAGCCGCGCTGTGCGAGATGGTGCTGGCGGCGGGCGCCCGGGTGGGGACTCCGGTGCTGGACGAACTGCTGCTGACCGCCCCGCTGGTGCTGCCCGGCCGGGAGACGGTGCAAGTCCGGGTCACGGTCGGCGCGGCCGAGGACGCCGACGGAACCGGAGGCGCCCGCCCGGTGAGCGTCCACGCCCGGCCCGGCTCCGAGGCGCCGTGGACCGAGCACGCCACCGGCCTGCTGACTGCCGGGACCGGCGCCGAGCCGGTCGCCGTCACCGTTCCGGAGGGGGCCGAGGAGCTCGGCCTCGACGCCTTCTACCCGGCGATGGAGGCGGCGGGCCTGGGCTACGGCCCGGTCTTCCGGGGCCTGCGCCGGGCCTGGCGGACCGGGGACGAAGTGTACGCCGAGATCGAGTGCGCCGAGCCGGCCGGCGGCTTCGCGTTCCATCCGGCGCTGCTGGACGGCGCGCTGCACGCCGTCGCCGCCGGCGGGCTGCTGGAGGGCACGGACGTCCACCTGCCGTTCGCGTTCTCGGGGGTTCGGCTGGTGGCCGGCGGCGCGAGCGCGCTGCGGGTCCGGTTGTCGCCGAACGGGGCCGAAGGGGTGCGTCTGGCGATAGCGGACGCCACCGGGCTGCCGGTGGCCGAGATCGAGCGGGTCGCGCTGCGACCGGTCGCGGCCGAGCCTTCCCCCGCCGACCGGGGCACCGCCGACCAGGGCGCCGGACCGGCCGGGCTGTACACGGTGGAGTGGCGGCCCGCGCCGGTCACCACCGGCGCGGCGACCGGGTGGCGGCGACTGCCGCTCGGTGCGGTGCTGCCGGGGTGGCCGGGTGCCCCGGTCGTCGTACTGGACGCCAGGGCCGCGCCGTCGGCCGAACCGTCCGCCGTCCGGCGGGCCCTGACGGACGCGCTCGGCGTGCTCCAGGAGTGGGTCACCGACCCGGAGCGGGAGTCCGGCCACCTGGTGGTGCTGACCTCGGGGGCGGTGGCCACCGGCCCGGCGGACGCCGTGCCCGGGCTGGCGCACGCCGCGCTCTGGGGCCTGGTCAGGTCCGCCCAGAGCGAGAACCCCGGTCGGCTCACGCTGGTCGACACCGACGTCGCCGGCCCGGCAGACGCCGACCTCGGCCCAGTCGCGGGCGTCCTCGCGGCCGGGTTCGCGCAGGCGGCGATCCGCGACGGTGCCGTCCTGGTACCCCGCCTCGCCCCGACGGCCCCGGCCCCGACCACAACAGCCCCGGCCCCGCCGACCGTGTCCCGCCTCGGCGGCCGGACGGTGGTGCTCACCGGCGCGACCGGCGCGCTCGGCGCCGCCCTGGCCCGGCACCTGGTCACCGCCCACGGGGTCCGGGACCTACTGCTGGTCAGCCGTCGCGGCCCCGACGCCCCCGGTGCCGCGTCCCTGGCCGCCGAACTGGCCGAGGCGGGCGCCGAGGTCCGGCTCGCGGCCTGCGACCTCGCCGACGCGGACGCGGTCCGGCGGCTGCTCGGCCCGGTCGACGTCGGCGCGGTGGTGCACGCCGCCGGCAGCACGGACGACGCGACGCTGACCGGGTTGACGTCCGAGCGGTTGGCGGCCGTCCTGGCCGCCAAGGTCGACGCCGCGGTCAACCTGCGCGCGGCCACCGCCGACCGTCCGCTCGGCGCGTTCGTGCTGTTCTCCTCCGTCGCCGGCCTGCTCGGCAACGCGGGCCAGGCCAACTACGCGGCGGCGAACACCTTCCTGGACGCCTACGCCGCGCAGTTGCGCCACGAGGGCGTCCCGGCCACGTCGCTGGCCTGGGGGCTCTGGGAGACCGGCCTCGGCGCCGCCCTGACCGACGCGCTGCGCGAGCGGCTGCGCCGGGGCGGGATCGTGCCGCTGCCCACCGGGGCCGCGCTCGACCTCTTCGACGCCGCCCTCCGGTCCGAGGCGGCGCTGCTCGCCCCGGTCGGCCTCGACCGGGCCGCGCTCGACCCGGCGGCCGCCGCCGGCCGGCTGCCGGAGCTGCTGAGCGGTCTGGTGCCGGTGCCTGTCCGGTCGGACACCCGTACGGCGGCCCACCCGGCCGCCGTCACCGCCACAGCCACCGCCACCGGCGGCGGCCGGGACCGCGCGCTGGCGCGCCGGCTGGCGGGACTGTCCGCCGCCGAGCAGACCCGTACGCTCCTCGGGCTGGTCCGCACACACGCCGTCGCGGTGCTCGGCCACGACAACCGGGCCGGGATCGGCGACACCCGGGCCTTCGGCGAACTGGGCTTCGACTCGCTCACCGCGGTCGAGTTCCGCAACCGCCTGGCCGCCGACACCGGCTTGCGGCTCGCACCCACGCTGGTCTTCGACCACCCGACGCCGCTGGCGCTGGCCGAGGCCCTGCGCGGCCGGCTCGCCCCCGAGGCGGCCGGGGGCGACGCCGCCCTGCTCGCCGGACTGGCCGCGCTGGAGGCCGGACTGGCCGCCGGAACCCCCGGGGAGGCGACCCGGACCGCCGTCGGGCTCCGGCTGCGGGCGCTGCTCGCCGACTGGGCGGGCGGCGCCGGACCGGCCGACAGCACAGCGGGCGCCGACACCGACGCCGACATCGCCGCAGCCGACGACGACGAGCTGTTCAGCCTGCTCGACAACGAACTCGGCGCGAACTGACCCCTCCCGGGCGGCCGGCGCGCCGGCCGCCCACCCGAACAACCCCACAAGGCAACTGGAGTTGGCGAGTACATGGACACCGAAGCGAAGCTCCGCGACTACCTCAAGCGGGCGACCGCCGACCTTCGTCAGGCCCGTCGCGACCTCGTCGACGTCCAGGAGAAGGCCGCCGAACCGGTCGCGATCGTCGGCATGGCCTGCCGCTACCCCGGCGGGGTGCGCACCCCCGACCAGCTCTGGGACCTGCTCGCCGCCGGCCGCGACGCGATCACCGGCTTCCCGCAGAACCGCGGCTGGGTGCTAGGGGAGGACGCCGACTTCACCCACGAGGGCGGTTTCCTCGACGACGCGGGCGAGTTCGACCCGGCCGTCTTCGGCATCTCCCCGCGCGAGGCGCTCGCGATGGATCCGCAGCAGCGGCTGCTGCTGGAGTGCGCCTGGGAGGCCTTCGAGCGGGCCGGACTCGACCCGCTCGGGGTCAAGGGCTCCCGCACCGGTGTGTTCGCCGGCGTCATGTACCACGACTACGCCGCCCAGTTGACCTCGCTGCCCGAGGGCGTCGAGGGCTACCTGGCCACCGGCACCTCCGGCAGCGTGGTGTCCGGCCGGGTCGCGTACACCTTCGGCCTCGAAGGCCCGGCGGTCACCGTCGACACCGCCTGCTCCTCCTCGCTGGTCGCCCTGCACCTGGCCGTGCAGTCGCTGCGCAGGGGCGAGTGCGCGATGGCGCTGGCCGGCGGCGTCACCGTGATGGCCGGCCCGAGCACGTTCGTCGAGTTCGCCCGGCAGGGCGGACTGGCCGCCGACGGCCGGTGCAAGCCGTTCGCGGCCGCCGCCGACGGCACCGGCTGGGGCGAGGGCGCGGGCCTGCTCCTGGTCGAGCGGCTCTCGGACGCACAGCGGCTGGGCCACCCGGTGCTCGCCGTGGTGCGCGGCAGCGCGGTCAACCAGGACGGCGCCTCCAACGGCCTCACCGCGCCCAACGGCCCCTCCCAGCAGCGGGTCGTCCTCGACGCGCTCGCCGACGCCCGGCTCACCCCCGCCCAGGTCGACGCGGTCGAGGCGCACGGCACCGGCACCACCCTCGGCGACCCGATCGAGGCGCAGGCCCTGCTCGCCACCTACGGCGGCGACCGGCGGGCCCCGCTCCGGCTCGGCTCGCTCAAGTCCAACCTCGGCCACACCCAGGCGGCGGCGGGTGTCGGCGGCATCATCAAGATGGTCCAGGCGATGCGGCACGGCGTGCTGCCGAAGACCCTGCACGTCGACGCGCCCTCCCCGCACATCGACTGGTCGGACGGCACGCTGGAGCTGCTCACCGAGGCCCGGGACTGGCCGGCCGGGGACGCCCCCCGCCGGGCCGCCGTCTCCTCCTTCGGCTTCAGCGGCACCAACGCCCACGTGGTTCTGGAAGAAGCACCGGTGGCGGTCCCGCCGTCCGACCCCGGCCTCGGCACCCGCACGGCCTCCGAGCCGCCGTCGGACGGTGCGGTGGTTGTCCCGTTGCCGCTGCCGCTGCCGCTGCCGTTGCCGTTGGCGGGTGCGGATGAGGCGGGGGTGCGGGCGTTGGCGTCGCTGGTGTTGGAGCGGGTGGTGTCGGGTGGGGTGTCGGTGGCGGATGCGGGGGCGACGTTGGCGGTGCGGGCGGGTCTGCCGGTGCGGTCGGTGGCGTGGGATGTGGAGGGGTTGGCGGCGGTGGCGGCCGGTGTGGGGTCGGTGGCGGGTTCGCTGTCGGGGTCCTCGGACGTGGTGTTCGTGTATCCGGGGCAGGGTGGTCAGTGGCTGGGTATGGCTGTGGGGTTGTTGGGGTCGGCGGTGTTCGCGGAGCGGTTGCGGGAGTGCGATGCGGCGTTGCGTCCGTTGGTGGGTTTCTCGGTGGAGGAGGTGTTGCGGGGCTCGGAGGAGTGGTTGGCGCGGGTGGAGGTGGTGCAGCCGGTGTTGTGGGCGGTGGGGGTGGCGTTGACGGCGTGGTGGGAGTCGCACGGCGTCACCCCGTCAGCGGTGGTGGGTCATTCGCAGGGTGAGGTGGTGGCGGCGGTGGTGGCGGGTGCGTTGTCGGTGGAGGAGGGTGCGCGGGTGGTGGCGGCGCGCTGTCGCCCGCTGGTGGGTCTGGGTGGTGAGGGCGGGATGCTGTCGGTGGGTGCCGCGGTGGCGGAGGTCGAGGGGTGGCTGGCGGGCGGTTGGGGTGATCTGGTGGTGGCGGCCGACAACGGTCCGTCGCAGGTGGTGCTGGCCGGTGGCCGTTCGCGGTTGGAGGGCTTCGCGGCGTGGTGTGAGGGGAGGGGTGTGCGGGCGCGGTTGGTGGAGGTGCGGTATGCCTCGCACTCGGCGCAGGTCGAGCCGGTCCGGGGGGCGGTCATGGCCGGGCTTGAGGGTGTGCGGGGTGAGCTGCCCCGTATCCCCTGGTACTCGACGGTGACGGGTGGGCAGGTCACGGAGGCGGTGGATGCCGCGTACTGGTGGCGCAACCTGCGCGAGCCGGTGCGGTTCGCCCCGGTGGTGGAGCAGTTGACGAAGGACGGGTTCCGGCTCTTCGCGGAGGTCTCCGGGCATCCGGTGCTGACGGTGGCTCTGGAGCAGTGCGCTCCGGAGGCCGGTGTGTGGGGCACGCTGCGGCGTGGCGAGGACGGTCCGGCCGCGCAGATCCGCGCGCTGGGCGAAGCCTGGGTACGCGGCGCCACCGTCGACTGGAAGCGCCGCCCGACCGACGGGCGCCACCTCCCCGACTTCCCCACCTACCCCTTCCGGCGGCGTCACTACTGGCTCACCCCCGAACCCGCAACCGGCGACCTCGCCGGAGCCGGGCTGGACGGCACCGGCCACCCCCTGCTGGCGGCCGCCGTCCGGCTGCCCGACTCCGACACGGTCGTCTTCACCGGACACGTCTCCCGGCAGGCACAGCCCTGGCTCACCGACCACGACGTGCTCGGCACCGTCCTGCTCCCGGGCGCCGCGGTGCTCGACCTGGCCCTCGCGGCCGGCGAGTGGGCCGATGCCCCGGTCGTCGAGGAACTGCTGCTGCGGGCCCCGCTGGCGCTGCCCGCGACCGGCGGCGCCGATCTGCGCGTCACCGTCGCCCCGGCCGAGCCGGGCACCGGCCGCCGCTCGGTCACCGTCCACTCCCGCCCGGACCGGGAGCAGTCCTGGACCGCGCACGCCACCGGCACCCTCCGCCCGGCCGGGCCGGCGTCCGAGCCCGCCGAGGACCGGGCTTGGCCGCCGCGTGACGCCGAGCCGGTCGACGCCGCCGACCTGTACGCCGCGCTCGCGGACACCGGCCTGGTGTACGGGCCGGCGTTCCAGGGCCTGCGCCGGGTGTGGCGGCGCGGCGGCGAGATCATCGCCGAGGTCGCCCTCGGGGCGGACCCCGGCGGCGAGGGAGGCGAGGGAGGCGCCGGTCTCGGCACCGACGGCTACGGCGTCCACCCGGCGCTGCTCGATGCCTGCCTGCACGCGCTGGCCGCCGGCGGACTGGTGGCCGGCGAGGACGGCGCCGCCCGGCTGCCGTTCGCGTTCAACGGTGTCCGCCTGCACGCGACCGGCGCTCGCTCGCTGCGCGTGCGGCTCACCACCGGCGAGGGCACGGAGACCGTCCGGCTGGCGGCCGTCGACGAGGCCGGGCTGCCCGTCCTCGACGTCGACGCGCTCGCCGTCCGCCCGGTCACCGCAGACCTGGCGGCCGCCGCCCCGGCCGCGCCGCCGCTGTACACCCTGGACTGGACCGACGCCGGCTGGCCCGCCGGCAACGGCGCCCCCGAACGCCCGCTGCCGACGGTCCTACTCGGCGCCGCGCTGCCCGAAGACGCCGCCGAGGTCCTGCTGCTGGACTGCACCGAACGGCAGGACCGCGCCGAACCCGGCACCGGCGGCCCGGACCCCGCCGAGGTGCGCGAGCGCGCAGCCGTCCTCCTGGCGACCCTGCAGAACCTGCTCTCCGACGAGCGCCGCGCCGCCACCCACCTCGTCGTGCACACCGACGGGGCCGTCGCCGCCGCCCCTGGGGACACCGTGCCGGGTCTGGCCTCCGCCGCCCTCTGGGGCCTGGTGCGTTCCGCGCAGAGCGAGCACCCCGGCCGCCTCACCCTCGTCGACGCCCCCACCGCCGAGCGCGTCCCGGACGTGCTCGCGGCCGGCCACCCCCAGGCGGCGGTCCGCGACGGGCGGATCCTGGTGCCCCGGATCGCCCGGTACGCCGGACCGGAGGGCCCGCTGCCCGACCTGGCCGCAGCCGGCACCGTCGTGGTCACCGGCGCCACCGGCACGCTCGGGCGCCTCGTCGCCCGGCACCTGGTCGAGGCGCACGGCGTCCGCGACCTGCTGCTGCTCTCCCGCTCCGGCGGGACCGTGGAGGTCGAGGGCGCGCGCGTCCGGGCGCTCGCCTGCGACGTCACCGACCGCGCCGCCGTCGCCGAGGCGCTGCGCGACGTCCCGGTCGGCGCGGTCGTCCACACCGCCGGCGTGCTCGACGACGGCCTGCTCGCCGACCTCACCCCCGATCGCCTGGACACCGTCCTGCGCCCCAAGGCGGACGCCGTCCGCAACCTCCACGAGGCCACCGCCGGCCGTCGGCTCGCCGCGTTCGTGCTGTTCTCCTCCGCGGCCGGCCTGCTCGGCAACGCGGGCCAGGCCAACTACGCCGCCGCCAACACCTGCACCGACGCCCACGCGGCCCGGCTGCGCGCCCTGGGCGTCCCCGCGGTCTCCCTCGCCTGGGGCCTGTGGGACACCGAGGAGGGCATGGCAGGGCGGCTCACCGAGGCCGACCGGCGGCGCCTGCGGCGCGGCGGCGTCCTGCCGCTGACGGCCGACCAGGGCCTGGCCCTGTTCGACGCGGCGCTGCGCGCCGACACCGCTCTCGCCGTCCCGCTCGCGCTGAGCCTGCCCGCGCTGCGCGCCACCGCCGACACCGGTCTGCTCCCGCCGGTCCTGTCCGCACTGGTCCGCACCGGGCCGCGCCGCGCCGCCACCGCCGCGGACGGCCCGGGCGGCTTCGCCCTGCGGCTGGCCGGCCTGTCCGAGGCCGAACGCGAGCAGACCGCCGTCGAACTGGTCCGCGGCACGATCGCCGCCGTCCTCGGCTTCGCCGCCGGCGGGGCCATCGACGCCAACCGGGCGCTGCGCGAGCTGGGCTTCGACTCGCTCACCGCCGTCGAACTGCGCAACCGGCTGAACGCCGCCACCGCGCTGCGCCTGCCGGCCACCCTGGCGTTCGACTACCCCAACGCCCGCGCCATCGCCCGCCATCTGCTCGACCGGGCGCTCGGTGCCGACCGGGCGGCCGGCCCGGCCCCCGCCCGGCGCGACCCGGCGCGCACTGACGAGCCGGTCGCCGTCGTCGCCATGGCCTGCCGCTTCCCCGGCGGGGTGCGCACCCCCGAGGACCTCTGGCAGCTGCTGCGCGACGGCGGCGACGCCATCTCCGGCTTCCCCACCGACCGGGGCTGGGACTTCGGCGACACCCGGTTCGCCCAGCGGGGCGGGTTCCTGCACGACGCCGGGGACTTCGACGCCGGGCTGTTCGGCATCTCCCCGCGCGAGGCCCTGGCCATGGACCCGCAGCAGCGGCTGCTGCTGGAGACCTCCTGGGAGGCGTTCGAGCGGGCCGGGCTCGACCCGCTGGGCCTGCGCGGCTCGCGCACCGGTGTCTTCGCCGGCCTGATGTACCACGACTACGGCACCGGCCTGTCCACGCTGCCCGAGGGCGTCGAGGGCTACCGCGCCACCGGCGTCTCCGGCAGTGTCGCCTCCGGCCGGGTCTCCTACGTCTTCGGCCTGGAGGGCCCGGCCCTCACCGTCGACACCGCCTGCTCCTCCTCGCTGGTCGCCCTTCACCTGGCCGCCGAGTCGCTGCGCCGCGGCGAGTGCGACCTCGCGCTCGCCGGCGGCGTCTCGGTGATGGCCAACCCGGGCACCTTCGTCGAGGTCGCCCGGCAGGGCGGCTCGGCCGCCGACGGCCGCTGCAAGCCGTTCTCCGCCGCCGCCGACGGCGCCACCTGGTCGGAGGGCGCGGGCGTCCTGCTGGTCGAGCGGCTCTCCGACGCGCTGCGCAACGGCCACCCCGTCCTGGCGGTGGTCCGCGGCACCGCCGTCAACCAGGACGGCGCCTCCAACGGCCTCACCGCCCCCAACGGCCCCTCCCAGCAGCGGGTCATCCGGGCCGCGCTGGAGGCCGCCGGACTCACCCCGCAGGACGTCGACGCCGTCGAGGCGCACGGCACCGGCACCCGGCTCGGCGACCCGATCGAGGCGCAGGCGCTGCTCGCCACCTACGGCCAGGACCGGCCGGGCGACCCGCTCTGGCTCGGCTCGGTCAAGTCCAACCTCGGCCACACCCAGGCCGCCGCCGGCGCCGCCGGACTGATCAAGACCGTCCTCGCGCTCGGCCACGGCGTACTGCCGCGCAGCCTGCACATCGACGCGCCCTCCCCGCACATCGACTGGGAGTCCGGCGCCGTCGCCCTGCTCGACACCGAACGGGCCTGGCCCGAGACCGGCCGCCCGCGCCGCGCCGCCGTCTCCTCCTTCGGCATCAGCGGCACCAACGCCCACGTCGTGCTGGAGCAGGCCCCGGCCGTGCCGCGGGCGCCGGAGAACCCGCCGCTGCCGCTCGTCCCGCTGCTGCTCTCCGGCCGGGACCGCGAAGTACCGGCCGTCCAGGCCCGCCGACTGGCCGCCTACCTGCGCGAGCGGCCCGAACTGCCGCCGGGCGACCTCGCCCACACCCTCGCCGGGCGGGCCCACCTGGAGCACCGCGCCGTCGCCCTGGGCGCCGACGCGCTGGCCGCGCTCGCCGACGGGCGCCCCTCGGCGGGCGTGGTCACCGGCGCGGCCGGACCGGCCGGCGGCGTCGTCATGGTCTTCCCCGGCCAGGGCGGCCAGTGGGACGGCATGGCGGCCGGCCTGCTCGCCGACTCCCCGGCCTTCGCCGAGCGCCTGCGCGCCTGCGACCGCGCCCTCGGCGCCCACCTCGACTTCTCCGTGGAGGCGGTCCTCCGCCAGGAGCCCGGGACCCCGTCCCTGGAGCGGCTCGACGTCGTCCAGCCGGTGCTGTTCGCCGTCATGGTTTCGCTGGCCGCCTGGTGGCAGTCGCACGGCGTCACGCCCGCCGCCGTCGTCGGGCACTCGCAGGGCGAGATCGCGGCCGCCTGCGTCTGCGGCGCACTCACCCTGGAGGACGCGGCCCGGATCGTCGCGCTGCGCAGCCGCGAGCTGATGGCGATCGCCGGCGCCGGCGCGATGCTCTCGGTCGCCGCACCCGAGGCCGACGTCGCCGCCCGGATCGCCGACCGCACCGACGAGCGGGGCCGGCCCCTGCTGGAGATCGCCGCCGTCAACGGACCGGCCTCGGTGATCGTGGCCGGCGACGCCGCGGCCGTCGACGAACTGGCCGCCCGCTACGAGGCGGACGGCGTGCGCGCCCGCCGGGTCAAGTCCAGCGCCGCCGGGCACTCCGCCCAGGTCGAGGCCGTCCGCGAGCGCGTCCTGGACGGGCTCGCCCCGGTGCGGATCGGCGCCGGCCGGGTGCCGTGGTACTCCACCGTCCGGACCGAGCCGATGACGCCCGAGGAGGGCGCCGGCTACTGGTACGACAACCTCCGGCAGCCGGTCCGGTTCGCCATGACCGTCGAGCGCCTGCTCGCCGACGGCTACCGGCACTTCGTCGAGGTCAGCGCGCACCCGCTGCTCACCGCCGGCATCCAGGACGTCGCCGCCGCGACCGGCGGCGCGGCCGTGGCCGGCACCCTGCGCCGCGACGAGGACGGCCCCGGCCGCCGCCTGCGCGCCCTCGCCGAGGCCTGGGCCGTCGGCGTGCCGGTCGACTGGTCCACGGTGCTCACCGGCGCCCGCCGCGCACCGGACGTGCCCACCTACGCCTTCCGGCGGCGCCGCTACTGGCTCGCCGACGAGCCCGGCACGGCCGCCGACGGTCCCGACGACGGCTTCTGGTCCGCGGTCGAGGCCGCCGACGCGGGGCTGCTCGGCCGCACCCTCGGTGTCGACCCCGAGGACCTCGCCCCGGTGCTGCCCGCGCTCGCCGACTGGCGCCGCGGCCGCCAGGAGCGCTCCCAGCTGGACTCCTGGCGGTTCCGGATCGCCTACAAGCAGGTGCCGGAACCCGAGCCCGGCCGGCTGTCCGGCACCTGGCTGGTGCTCCACCCGGCCGACGGCGACCCGGGCGACAGCGATTCGGCCGGCACCGATCCGGGCGCGATGACGGCCCTGCTGACCGGCGCCGGCGCCGAGGTCGAGCACGCCACCGCCGTCGACCGGCAGACCCTGACGGCCCGCCGCTACTCCGGCGTCGTCTCCCTGCTGGCGCTGCGCGACGACGACCGGGCGGTGCTCGACACGCTCGCGCTGTTCCGAGCCGCCGGCGGCCTCGACACCCCGCTGTGGACTGTCACCCGGGGCGCCGTCTCCGCGGCCCCCGGCGACCCGGCCGCCAGGTCGGCCCCCGCCCAGGCCTGGGCACTGGCCCGGACCTTCGCACTGGAGCACCCCGAGTCCTGGGGCGGCCTGATCGACCTGCCGACGACCCTGGACGGCCGCGCCGCCGGCCGGGTGGCGGCCGTCCTGGCCGGCCTGGACGACGAGGACCAGGTCGCCGTCCGCCCCGGCGGTGTGCTCGCCCGCCGCCTGCTGCCCGCGCCGGCCGACCCGGCCGCCCCGCTGTGGGAGCCGCGCGGCACCGTCCTGATCACCGGCGGCACCGGCGCGCTCGGCGCCCACGTCGCCCGCTGGGCCGCCGGGTCCGGCGCCGACCACGTCGTGCTCACCAGCCGCCGCGGCGAGGCCGCCCCCGGCGCGGCCGAGCTGCGCGCCGAACTGGCCGCGCTCGGCGCCCGGGTGACCGTCGCCGCCTGCGACAGCGCCGACCGCGACCAGGTCGCCGCCCTGCTGGCCGGACTGGACGGGCCGGTCACCGCACTGGTCCACGCCGCCGGCACGCTCAGCCCCGGACTGCTCGCCGACGCCACCGAGGAGGAGCTGGCCGACGTCCGCTCCGGCAAGTGCGACGGCGCCGTCCACCTGCTCGACCTGCTCGACCCCGCCCACCTGGAGCAGGCCGTGCTGTTCTCCTCCAACTCCGGCGTCTGGGGCAGCGCCCGGCAGGGCACCTACGGCGCGGCCAACGCCGCCCTCGACGCCCTGGCCGAACAGGCCCGCGAACGCGGCCTGCCGGTCACCTCGGTGGCCTGGGGGCTCTGGGACGGCGGCGGCATGGCCGAGGACACCGGCGGCGAGGAGTACATGCGCCGGCGCGGATTCCGGGGCATGCCGCCCGAGACCGCGATCCTCGCGATGCGGCAGGCCGCCGGGGCCGGCGACACCTTCCTCGCCGTCGCCGACGTCGACTGGACGGCCTTCGCCCCGGCCTTCGCCTTCGCCCGCCCCCGCCCGCTGATCGCCGACCTGCCCGAGGTCCGGGTCCTGCGGGAGAGCGCCGAGGCCGCCCCGCCGGCCGACGCCGGGGCGCAGCTGCGCGCGCGGCTGGCCGCCGCGCCCCCGCACGAGCACGAGCAGATCGCGCTGGACCTGGTGCGTGGCCACGCCGCCGCCGTGCTCGGCCACGACGGCCCGGAGGCGGTCGAGGCCCGCCGCCCGTTCAAGGAGTTCGGCTTCGACTCGCTGACCGCCGTCGACCTGCGCAACCGGCTCACCGGCGCCACCGGCGTGGCCCTGCCCGCGACGCTGGTCTTCGACCACCCGACGCCGACGGCGGTCGCCGCCCTGCTGCTCGAACGCCTGGTGGACGGCGGCGGCGCCGGCCCGGAGCAGGTGCTCACCGCGCTCGACCGGCTGGCCGAGGCGCTGGCCGCCGCCGCCGGCGACACCGCCCTGCGGCTGCGGGCGACCATGCGCCTGCGCGGCCTGCTCGACGGCCTCGACGGAGACGACGGAGACGACGGGCGGGCCGGGGGAGCGGAGCAGGAGTCGGTCAGCAGCCGGCTCGAAGCGGCCGACGCCGACGAGGTGTTCCGCTTCATCGACGAGCTCGGCATCCAGTAGGACGAGCCGGCCCGGCCCCCGACCGGCCGCAGGGGGGCAGGGGAGGGGTAGGGGTAGGCCGCCGCCGAGGCGGCGGCCTACCTTCGGCCCAGGCTGGCAGGGGTGCGGACAGCGCTCCGGCGGCCCCCCGAATTCCCCTCCGGCGCTGCGCGCCAACCTAACTTGGTGAGGCCTGAGTTGGTGGCTCAAGAGAAGCTCCTCGACTATCTCAAGCGGGTCACGGCGGATCTGCACCGGACCCGTGAGCGGCTGCAGCTGGCCGAATCCGCGGACCGGGAGCCGATCGCCATCGTGGCGATGAGCTGCCGCTACCCGGCCGGGGTGCGCACCCCCGACGACCTGTGGCGGCTGGTGGACACCGGCGCCGACGCGATCGGCCGCCCCCCGGCCGACCGCGGCTGGAACCTCGACGACGCCTACGACCCGGCCGCCGGGCACGGCGACGGGTACGCCTCCGAGGGCGGGTTCCTGGACGGCGCGGGCGCCTTCGACGCCGGCTTCTTCGACGTCAGCCCCCGCGAGGCGCTGTCGATGGACCCGCAGCAGCGGCAGGTCCTGGAGGCGTCCTGGGAGGCGCTGGAGCGCGCCGGAGTCGACCCCGCCACCCTGCGCGGCTCGCGCACCGGCGTGTTCATCGGCTCCAACACCCAGGACTACGTGCGGCTCATCGGCGGCAGCGTGCAGGCCGCCGAGGGCTTCCTGATCACCGGCACCACCGCGGCGGTGCTCTCCGGCCGGGTCTCCTACACGCTCGGCCTGGAGGGCCCGGCCGTCACCGTCGACACCGCCTGCTCCTCCTCGCTGGTCGCCATCCACCTCGCCGCTCAGGCGCTGCGCGCCGACGAGTGCACCATGGCCCTGGCCGGCGGCGTCACCGTGATGACCACGCCCGGCGCGTTCACCGAGTTCTCCCGCCAGCGCGGCCTGGCCGCCGACGGCCGCTGCAAGGCGTTCTCCGCCGCCGCCGACGGCATCGGGCTCTCCGAGGGCGTCGGCCTGCTGCTGCTGGAGCGGCTCTCCCGGGCGCAGCGCCTCGGCCACCCCGTGGTCGGCGTGATCCGGGGCAGCGCGGTCAACCAGGACGGCGCCTCCAACGGCATCGCCGCCCCGAACGGCCCCTCGCAGCAGCGGGTGATCCGGCAGGCGCTGGCCAACGCCGGGCTCTCCGTCGACGACGTCGAGCTGATCGAGGCGCACGGCACCGGCACCCGGCTCGGAGACCCGATCGAGGCCCAGGCCCTGCTCGCCACCTACGGGCAGGACCGCACCGCCGGCCGCCCGGCCCGGCTGGGCTCGGTCAAGTCGAACATCGGCCACGCCCAGGCCGCGGCGGGCGTCGCCGGCGTCATCAAGGCCGTGCTGGCGATGCGGCACGGGACCATGCCCCGCTCGCTGCACCTGGACGAGCCCAGCCCGCACGTCGACTGGACCGAGGGCGCCGTCGAACTGCTCACCGAGGCCCGCCCCTGGCCGCGCACGGACACCCCGCGCCGGGCCGGCGTCTCCTCGTTCGGCGTCAGCGGCACCAACGTGCACATGATCATCGAGGAGCCGCCGGCGGTCCCCGCCGCGCAGACCCCGGCAGGCCAGGCCGACCCGGCGCCCGTCCCCGTCGTCCTCTCCGCCCGCGACGGCGCCGCGCTGCGCGCCCAGGCCCGGCAGCTGCACGCCTTCGTCGAGGAGCGGCCCGCCACCCGCACCACCGACCTCGCCCACGCCCTCGCCGCCGGCCGCGCCGCCCTGGAGCACCGCGCCGTCCTGCTCGCCGACGACCGGGACGCCCTGCTGGCCGGCCTCGCCGCGCTCGCCGACGGCGCCCCCGCGCCCGGCCTGGTCACCGGTGAACCCGCCGACGGCAAGCTCGCCTTCCTCTTCACCGGCCAGGGCTCGCAGCGCCTGGCCATGGGCCGCCGGCTCGCCGAGCGCTTCCCCCGCTACGCCGAGGCCTTCGACACCGTCGCCGCCGCCGTCGACCGCCACCTGGTGCGCGGCCCGGGCGACCCGACGCTGCGCGAGGCGCTCGACAGCGACCTGCTGCACGGCACCGGCTACGCCCAGCCCGCCCTGTTCGCCGTCGAGGCCGCCCTGCTGGCGACCGTGCGCGGCCTCGGCCTGGAGCCGGAACTGGTCGCCGGGCACTCGGTCGGCGAGATCACCGCCGCCCACGCCGCCGGCGTGCTCGCGCTGGACGACGCCGCCGCGCTGGTCACCGCTCGCGGCCGGCTCATGCAGGCGCTGCCCGCCGGCGGCGCGATGCTCGCCGTCGGCGCCACCGAGGCGCAGGTGCGCGAGGCGTTCCCGGGCCTGGACGTTGCAGCCGTCAACGGGCCCGCGTCCGTGGTGCTCTCGGGCGCCGAGGGCGACATCGACGCGGCTGCCGCGGTGGCGGCCGAGCGGGGCTGGAAGGCGACCCGGCTGCGCACCGGCCACGCCTTCCACTCCCGGCTGATGGAGCCGATGCTGGACGGGTTCCGCGCCGTCGTGCGCGGGCTCTCCTTCGCCGAGCCCACCCTCGCCGCCGTCTCCACCGTCACCGGCGCCCCGGTCGCCGTCGGCCAGTGGTCGGACCCGGAGTACTGGGTGCGGCAGGTTCGCGAGCCGGTCCGGTTCGCCGACGCCGTCCGCGCGCTGGACGCCCTGGGCGCCGGCCGCTACCTGGAGCTCGGTCCCGACACCGTGCTCGCCGCGATGGCCGCCGACACCCTGCCGTCCGCCCCGGTCTGCGCCGCCGCGCTGCACCGCGACCGCGACGAGGCCGCCGCCCTCCTCACCGCGCTGGCCCGTATCCACGCCGCCGGCTCCACCGTCGCCTGGCCGGCCCTGCTGCCCGCGGCCCCCGCCGAGCGGCTCGACCTGCCCACCTACCCGTTCCAGCACGCGCGGTACTGGCCCTCCCCGGCCGACCTGGCCACCGTCGACGCCGCGGGCCTGGGCCTGACCGCCGCCGAGCACCCGCTGCTCGGCGCCGTCCTCACCCTCGCCGACGGCGACGCCAGCGTCTTCACCGGACGGATCGCCGTCCAGACCCACCCGTGGCTGGCCGACCACAGCGTGCAGGGCACCGCCGTGCTGCCCGGCACCGCCATGGCCGAACTGGCGCTGCGGGCCGGTGAGCAGGTCGAAGCGCCGGTGCTGGAGGAGCTCACCGTCCAGGCCCCGCTGGCCGTGCCCGCCACCGGCGGCGTCGCGCTCCAGGTCGTCACCGGCCCCGCCGACGAGCACGGCCGGCGCCCGGTCGGCGTCCACTCCCGCCGCGAGGACGCGCTGCCCGACGAGCCGTGGACCACCCACGCCACCGGCCTGCTCGCCCGCACCGGCCCGGGCGCCCCCGGGGCCGACCTGGCACTCTGGCCCCCGGCCGGCGCCACCGAGCTGCCCGTCGACGGCTTCTACGAGCGGCTGGCCGGCGCCGGCTTCGGCTACGGCCCGGCGTTCCAGGGCCTGACCGCCGCCTGGCGGCTCGGCGAGGACGTCTACGCCGAGGTGGTCCTGCCCGAGTCCGAGACCGGCCAGGCCGCCCGGTTCCACCTCCACCCCGCCCTACTCGACGCCGCGATGCACGGCGTCGCGCTCGCCGGGGCCGGAGCCGACGGCGCCGCCCGGATGGCCTTCGCCTTCACCGACCTCGCCGTGCACGCCGTCGGCGCCACCGCGCTGCGCGTACGGCTCACCCCCACCGGCACCGACCGGATCGCGCTCACCGCCGCCGACGGCACCGGCGCCGCCGTCGTCTCCATCGGCTCCATGGTCATGCGGCCGGTCACCCCCGGCGGACCGGAGACCGGCGCCCGCCCCGCGCCCCGCTCGCTGTTCGGCGTCGACTGGACCGAACACCCCCTCGCCGAGACCCCCGCCCCGGCCGACTGGGCCGCCCTCGGCGCCGTCCGGGAGACCGGCCTGCCGCTCGCCGACCCGCAGGCCCCGGACGCGCCCCCGCCGGCCGTCCTGCTGCTCGACTGCCCGCCCGCCGATGCCGATGCCGGCGGCCGGGCCGACCCCGCCGCCCGTGTGCACGCCGCCACCCGGCGGGTCCTCGCCGCCCTCCGGGACTGGCTGGCCGACGAGCGGTACGCCGGGACGACGCTGCTGGTCACCACCACCGGCGCGGTCGCCGGCGGCCCCGGCGAGGAGCCCACCGACCTCGCCCACGCCGCCGTCTGGGGCCTGGTCCGCTCCGCCCAGTCCGAGTACCCGGCCCGGATCGTCCTCGCCGACGTCGACGGCACCCCCGCCTCCTGGGCCGCGCTGCCCGCCCTGGTCGCCGCCGGCGACCTCCCGCAGGCCCTGGTCCGCTCAGGCACCGCCGCCGTGCCCAGGCTCGCCCGAATCCTGCCCGACCCGGCCATGACCCCGCCGGCCACCGCCGCCTGGCGGCTGGAGAAGACGCCCGGCGGCGACACCCTCGACCAGCTGCGGCTGGTCGCCCGCCCCGAGCCCGATGCCCCTCTGGAGCCCGGCACGGTACGGGTCGCCGTCCGAGCCGCCGGCCTCAACTTCCGCGACGTGCTCATCGCGCTCGGCGTCCACCCCGGCGACAACCCCCTCGACCTCGGCAGCGAAGGCGCCGGGACCGTTCTGGAGGTCGGCCCCGGCGTGACCCGCCTCGCCCCCGGCGACCGCGTCATGGGCGCCTTCGCCGGCGGCTTCGGCCCCGTCGCCGTCACCGACGCCCGCCTGCTGGCCCCCGTACCCGCCGGGTGGACCCACGCCGAGGCCGCCGCCGTGCCGATGGCCTACCTCACCGCCTACTACGCGCTCGTCGACCTGGCCGGCGTACGCCCGGGCGAGACCGTCCTCGTGCACGCCGGCGCCGGTGGCGTCGGCACCGCCGCGGTCCAGATCGCCCAGCACCTCGGCGCCCGCGTCCTGGCCACCGCCAGCCCCGCCAAGTGGCACGCGCTACGCGCCCTCGGCCTGCCCGACGAGCACATCGCCACGTCCCGCGGCACCGCCTTCGCCGAGCACTTCGCCCGCGCCACCGACGGCCGCGGCGCCGACGTCGTGCTCAACTCGCTCGCCAACGAACTCATCGACGCCTCCCTGACCCTGCTGCCGCGCGGCGGCCGGTTCCTGGAGATGGGCAAGACCGACCTGCGCGACCCGGCCCGGCTCGCCACCGACCACCCCGGCGTCCGCTACCGGCCGTTCGACCTGTTCGAGGCCGGACCGGAGCGGATCGGCGCGATGCTCACCGAACTCCTCGCCCTGTTCGAGAGCGGCGCGCTGCGCCTGCCCCCGGTGCGGGCCTGGGACATCCGGCAGGCCCGCGACGCGTTCCGCTTCGTCAGCCAGGGCCGGCACGTCGGCAAGAACGTCCTCGTGATGCCCCGCCGGGCCCGCGACAGCGGCACCACCGTCCTCACCGGCGCCACCGGCACCCTCGGCGCCCTGCTCGCCCGCCACCTCGTCGAGACCGCCGGCGTCCGCGACCTGCTGCTGCTCAGCCGCAGCGGCGCCGACGCGCCCGGGGCCGCCGAGCTGTGCGCGGACCTCGCGGAGGCCGGCGCCCGGGTCCGCCTGGAGCGCTGCGACGTCGCCGACCGCGCCGACCTCGACCGAGCACTCACCGGCGTCGACGTCCGCGCCGTCGTGCACGCCGCCGGCGTCCTCGACGACACCGTCCTCACCGCCCTCACCCCCGAGCGGCTCGACGCCGTCCTGCGCGCCAAGGTCGACGCCGCCCTCAACCTGCACGAAGCCACCGCCGGCGCCGACCTCGACGACTTCGTGCTCTACTCCTCCGTCGCCGGCCTCTTCGGCACCCCCGGCCAGGCCAACTACGCCGCCGCCAACGCCTTCCTCGACGCGCTCGCCGCAGCCCGCCGCAGCCGCGGCCTGCCCGGCACCTCGCTCGCCTGGGGTGCCTGGGACACCGCCGCCGGCATGGCCCAGAACCTCTCCGAGGTCGACCGCCGGCGGCTCGGCCGCGGCGGCATCGCCGCCCTGTCCGTCCCCGAGGCCCTCGCCCTCTTCGACGCGGCCCTCGCCTCCGAGCGGCCGCTGCTGGTCCCGATCCGGATCGACCACACCGTGCTGCGCGCCCGGCAGGGCGACGCCGGCCTGCCCCCGCTGCTGCGCGGCCTGGTCCGCGACAACGTCCGCCGCGCCGCCACCGGCACCGGCTCCGCCGATCTGCTCCAGCGCCTCGCCGCCCTGGCCCCTGCCGACCAGGACCGGCTGCTGCTCGACCTGGTCCGCACCCAGGTCGCCGCCGTGCTCGGCCACGCCTCCGGCGACGCCGTCCCCGCCGGACGGGCCTTCAGCGAACTCGGCTTCGACTCGCTCACCGCCGTCGAACTGCGCAACCGCCTCAACGCCGCCACCGCGCTTCGCCTGCCCGCCACCCTCACCTTCGACCACCCGACCCCGCAGGCCCTGGTCGCCCTCCTGCGCGGCGAACTGGTCGGCGCACTGGCCGAGCAGGCCGCCCCCACCGCCGCCCGGTCCGTCGCCACCGACCTCGACGACCCCATCGCCATCGTCGGCCTGGGCTGCCGCTACCCCGGCGGAGCCGACACCCCCGAAGCCTTCTGGCGGCTGCTCGCCGACAGCCGCGACGGCGTCAGCGGCTTCCCCGACGACCGGGGCTGGGACCTCGACACGCTCTACCACCCCGACCCCGACCACCCCGGCACCTCCTACGTCAAGGAGGGCGGCTTCCTCAGCGGCGCCGGCCGCTTCGACGCCGGGTTCTTCGGGATCAGCCCGCGCGAGGCCGTCACCATGGACCCCCAGCAGCGCCTGCTGCTGGAGACCTCCTGGGAGGCGATGGAACGCGCCGGCATCGACCCGGCCGACCTGCGCGGCAGCCGCACCGGCGTCTTCGCCGGCGTCCTCTACAGCGACTACGCCACCCTGCTGCGGCAGTCCAGCACCGGCGCCGAGGGCTACGCCGGCGCCGCGAGCGCGGGCAGCCTGGTCTCAGGCCGGGTCTCCTACACCTTCGGCTTCGAAGGCCCGGCGATCACCGTCGACACCGCCTGCTCCTCCTCCCTGGTCGCCCTCCACCTGGCCGCACAGGCGCTGCGCAACGGCGAGTGCGACCTCGCCCTGGCCGGCGGCGTCACCGTCATGGCCACCCCGGGCGCCTTCGTCGAGTTCTCCCGCCAGCGCGGCCTGGCCGCCGACGGCCGGTGCAAGTCGTTCGCCGCGGCCGGGGACGGCACCGGCTGGGGCGAGGGAGCCGGCGTCGTCCTGCTCGAACGCCTCTCCGACGCCCGCCGCGCCGGGCACCCGGTGCTCGCCGTGGTGCGGGGCAGCGCGGTCAACCAGGACGGCGCCTCCAACGGCCTCACCGCCCCCAACGGCCCCTCCCAGCAGCGGGTCATCCGCCAGGCCCTGGCCAGCGCCGGACTGGCCCCCACCGGCGTCGACGCGGTCGAGGCGCACGGCACCGGCACCACGCTCGGCGACCCGATCGAGGCCCAGGCCCTGCTGGCCGCCTACGGCCGGGACCGGACCGGGGACCCGCTCTGGCTCGGCTCGGTCAAGTCCAACATCGGACACACCCAGGCTGCCGCCGGGGTCGCCGGCGTGATCAAGATGGTGCTGGCGATGCGCTACGGCGTACTGCCCCGCACCCTGCACGTCGACGCGCCGTCCCCGAAGGTCGACTGGGCGGCCGGCGCGGTCGAACTCCTCGCCGAGGACCGGCCCTGGAAGCGGGCCGCCCACCCGCGCCGGGCGGGCGTCTCCTCGTTCGGCATCAGCGGCACCAACGCCCACGTCATCCTGGAGGAGGCCCCCGAAGCCGCCGTCCAGGCCTCCGCTCCGGCGGAGCACCCGGCGGCCGACAGCCCGCTGCCGGTCGTGCCGCTGGTGCTCTCCGGGCACGACGCCGCCGGCCTGGCCGGGCAGGCCGCCCGGCTGCTCGACTTCCTCGACACCCGCCCCACCGCGCGGGTGCTGGACATCGGCGGCTCGCTGGCCGCCCGTACGGCGCTGCCGCACCGGGCCGTGGTGCTGGCCCGCACCGGTGACCAGACCGTCATGGACCTGTTCGACCTCGCCGACGGCGGGCGGCCCGTCGGTCCGGCGGCCGAGGGTCGGCTCGCGGTGGTGTTCACCGGTCAGGGGTCTCAGCGTGCCGGGATGGGCCGGGAGTTGTATGCGGCGTTCCCGGTGTTCGCGGCGGCCTTCGACGAGGCGTGTGCGGCGCTTGACCTGCCGATCGGTGAAGTGCTGGACGACGCGGAGGTGTTGGAGCGGACGGGGTGGGCGCAGCCGGCGATCTTCGCGCTGGAGGTCGCGCTGCTGGCGCTGGTGCGCAGTTGGGGTGTGACGCCCGATGTCGTGGCGGGGCACTCGATCGGTGAGGTCACGGCTGCGTACGCGGCGGGGGTTCTCTCCCTGGGCGACGCGGCGAGGCTGGTGGCCGCGCGTGGTCGGCTGATGCAGGAACTGCCCTCGGGCGGTGCGATGCTGGCCGTCGGGGCGTCCGAGGCCGACGTACGGGAGGCGTTCCCGGGGCTGGATGTGGCGGCCGTCAACGGGCCTGCCGCCGTGGTGCTCTCGGGCACCGAGGCCGACATCGACGCAGCTGCGGCATCGGCGGCCGAGAACGGTTGGAAGACCAACCGCCTCCGGACCAGCCACGCGTTCCACTCCCGGCTGATGGAGCCGATGCTCGCTGAGTTCCGCACGGTCGTGGAGGGCCTGGCCTTCGCCGAGCCGACGCTCCCGGCCGTCTCCACCGTCACCGGCGCTCCGGTCGCCGAGGGGGAGTGGAGCGACCCCGAGTACTGGGTGGACCAGGTCCGCCGGCCCGTGCGCTTCGCCGACGCCGTCACGGCCCTCGACGCGGACCGGCTCCTGGAGTTGGGCCCGGACGCCGTCCTCACCGCCCTCGTCGGCTCGGTAGACCCCGACACGACCGCCGTTCCCGCCCTGCGCCGCGAGCGCGACGAGGCCGAGACGCTGCTCACCGCTCTCGGCCGGCTCTTCGAGGCCGGCGTCCCGGTCGACTGGGCGGCGTTCTTCGCGGGCACCGGTGCGGCCCGGATCGAGCTGCCGACCTACGCCTTCCAGCACGTCACCTACTGGCCCCGCCCACGCCTCGGGTGGCGGGCTTCCGACCCGGCCGGCCTCGGCCTGGTCGGCACCGGCCACGCCCTGCTCGGCGCGGCGGTCGAACTGCCCGACTCGACGGCCACCGTGCTCACCGGCCGCCTCTCCGTCGCCACCCACCCCTGGCTGGCCGACCACGTCGTGCTCGACCGGATCGTGGTGCCCGGCACCGCGCTGGTCGAGATGGCGCTGACCGCCGGCGAGCGGGCGGGCGCGCCCGCGCTGGAGGAACTGCTGCTGCGCGCGCCGCTGACCCTGCCGCCGGGCGGCGGCGTCCAGGTCCGGGCCACCGTCGCGGCCGGCGCCGAGGACGGGCGCCACCTGGTCACCCTGCACGCCCGCGCCGACGAGACCGAGCCGTGGACCGTCCACGCGACCGGCACGCTGACCGCCGCCCACCCGGAGCCTGCCGACGCCGGACCGGTCGCCTGGCCGCCGGCCGGGGCCGAACCCGTCCCGCTCGCCGACTTCTACCCGGCGCTCGCCGCCACCGGGATGGCCTACGGGCCCGCCTTCCAGGGGCTGCGCAAGGTCTGGCGGCACGGGGACGAGGTGCTGGCCGAGGTCGGCACCGAGGAGGGCACCGCCGGGTACGCGCTGCACCCGGCGCTCTTCGACGCCGCCCTGCACGCCGTCGGCGCCGGCGGCCTGCTGCCCGAGCACGGCGTCCGGCTGCCCTTCGAGTTCGCCGGCGTGCGGATCACCGGCGAGGCCGGGACGACGCTGCGCGTGAAGCTCGCCGCAGGTACGCGACCGGACAGCGTGCGGGTCTCGCTGGCCGACGGGTCCGGTCTGCCGGTCGCCGAGGTCGAGCAGTTGACGCTCCGACCGGTCTCCGGTGTCCAGCTCTCCGCCTCCGAACGGCTGCTGCACGGCGTCGAATGGGTGCCGGAGGAGGTCGAGGCCGCCGCCGCGCCCGGCACCGTGATCCCGCTCGGTGCCGCGCTGCCCGCGCCCGTCCCGGTGCTGGCGGTCGACGCGACCGCGCCCGGTGCGGCGGGCGCGCGCGCCGCCGCCCTGCTCGCGCTGCTGCAGTCGTGGCTGGCCGATCCGGAGTGGGTGGAGTCCCGGCTGGTGGTGCGCACGTTCGGTGCGGTCGGTGACGTGGTCACGGATGCGGACGGTGCCGCTTTGTGGGGCCTGGTTCGTTCGGCGCAGTCGGAGCACCCGGGCCGCATCCATCTGCTGGACGCCGCCGAGGACGCGTTCTACGAGGTGCCGGAAGCCCTGGCCCGCGAGGGTGAGGTCTTCGTCCCGCGCCTGGCGCGGGTCGCCCCCGGTGGGGAGCCGGTCGGGTTCGGTGACGGCACGGTGGTCGTGACCGGTGCCACCGGCACGCTGGGCCGGCTGATCGCCCGGCACCTGGTGGCGGAGCACGGGGTTCGTGACCTGCTGCTGCTCTCGCGTTCCGGCGGCGCGGTGGAGGTCGAAGGTGCGCGGGTGCGGGCGGTGGCCTGCGATGTCGGCGACCCGGACGCGGTGGCCGAGGTGCTGCGGGACGAGCCGGTGACGGCGGTGGTCCACGCGGCCGGGGTCCTCGACGACGCGCTGCTCGCCGACCTGACGCCGGAGCGCCTGGAGCGTGTGTTCCGGGCGAAGGCCGGCGCGGCCCGCAACCTCGCCGCCGCCACCGAGGGCAAGTCCCTCGCCGCTTTCGTCCTCTACTCCTCGGCTGCCGGCCTGTTCGGCAGCCCCGGCCAGGCCAACTACGCGGCGGCGAACGCCTTCCTGGACGCCTACGCGACCGAGCTGCGGGCGCGGGGTGTCCCGGCGCTCTCGTTGGCCTGGGGTCTGTGGGACGGGGGCATGGGTGGTGGGCTCGGCGAGGCCGAGCGGGCGAGGGCCCGGCAGGGCGGCATCCTGCCGCTGACGGCCGAGCAGGGCCTCGCGGCCTTCGACGCAGCCCTCGGCACCGGCCGCGCCACCGTCGTCCCGCTCGCCCTCGACCTCGCCGCGCTGCGGGCCCGGCCCGGCGTGCCGCCGCTGCTGCGCCGACTCGCCCCGGCGACGGGAGCCGCCACGGCGGCCCCGGCGAACGGCGGCCTCGCCGCACGCCTGACCGGCCTCGCCGAGGCCGAGCGCGAGCGGATCGCCCTCGACCTGGCCCGCACCCACGTCGCCGCCGTCCTCGGTCACGCCGACGCCTCGGCCGTCGGCACCGACCTGCCCTTCACCGAGCTGGGCTTCGACTCCCTGACGGCGGTCGAGCTGCGCAACCGCCTGGCCGCCGTGACCGGGCTGCGCCTGCCGTCCACGCTGGTCTTCGACTACCCGACGGTGGCCGCGCTGGCCGGTTACCTGGCGGCCGAACTCTCCGGTGCCGCCGCCGGGGCGGCACCGGTGGTGACCGCCGCGGTCGCTTCGGACGAGCCGATCGCGATCGTGGGGATGGCCTGCCGCTACCCGGGTGGGGTCTCCTCGCCGGAGGAGCTGTGGGAGTTGGTGGTGTCGGGTCGGGACGGGGTCGGGTTCTTCCCGGCGGATCGTGGTTGGGACGTGGAGGGCCTGTACCACCCGGATCCAGACAATCCGGGGACGTCGTACACGCGAGAGGGCGGGTTCCTGTACGGCGCGGGGGACTTCGATCCGGCGGTGTTCGGGATCTCGCCGCGTGAGGCGTTGGCGATGGATCCGCAGCACCGGTTGCTGCTGGAGACGTCCTGGGAGGCGTTCGAGCGGGCGGGCATCGATCCGCTGGGCCTGCGCGGCTCCCGCACGGGTGTGTTCGCCGGGGTGATGTACAACGACTACTCGATGGTGCTGGGTGCCTCGGAGGACAGCGCCGAGGGCTTCATGGGCACCGGGGGCAGCATCGCCTCGGGCCGGGTGTCGTACACCTTCGGTCTCGAAGGTCCGGCGGTGACGGTCGACACGGCGTGTTCGTCGTCGCTGGTCGCCCTGCACCTGGCCGTTCAGGCGCTGCGCAGCGGTGAGTGCGACGCGGCGCTGGCGGGGGGCGTTACCGTCATGGGCACCCCGAACACCTTCGTCGGGTTCTCGCGGCAGCGCGGGTTGGCGGCGGACGGGCGGTGCAAGTCCTTCGCGGAGGGCGCGGACGGCACCGGCTGGGGCGAGGGTGTCGGCATGCTCCTGGTGGAGCGGCTGGCCGACGCCGAGCGCCTCGGTCACCCGGTGCTGGCGGTCGTGCGGGGCAGTGCGGTGAACCAGGACGGTGCGTCGAACGGTCTGACGGCGCCGAACGGTCCGTCGCAGCAGCGGGTGATCCGGCAGGCGTTGGCCAACGCGCGGCTCGGCGCGGCCGACGTGGACGCGGTGGAGGCGCACGGCACCGGCACGCCGCTGGGCGACCCGATCGAGGCACAGGCGCTGTTGGCCACCTATGGTCAGGACCGCGCGGGCGAGCCGCTCTGGCTCGGTTCGGTGAAGTCGAACCTGGGGCACACGCAGGCGGCGGCCGGTGTGGCGGGGATCATCAAGATGGTCGAGGCGATGCGCCACGGCGTTCTGCCGGGCACGCTGCACGTGGATGCGCCGTCGTCACAGGTGGACTGGTCGGCCGGCGGGGTGGAGCTGCTGACGCGGGCGCGGGAGTGGCCCGCGCTGGACCGTCCGCGGCGCGCGGCGGTGTCGTCCTTCGGGATCAGCGGCACCAACGCCCACGTCATCCTCGAAGCCCCCACGGAGACCCCGGTTTCGGCGCCCCCGGCCCCGGCCGAGCCCGTCGGCCGACCGGTCGCCGTCGTCCTCACCGCCGCCGACGAGGCCGGGCTGCGCGCCCAGGCCGAGCAGCTGCACGGTCTGGATGTCCCCGCCGTGGACCTCGCACGGGCGCTGACCAGGCGCTCGATGCTGCGGCACCGCGCGGTCGTGGTGGCCGCCGACCTCCCCGCGCTGGATGCGGGCTTGGCGGCGGTGGCCGCCGGGGCCCACCCGCTGGCGGGCGTGGCCGGGAACGGTCGGCTCGCGGTGGTGTTCACCGGCCAGGGGTCGCAACGGATCGGTATGGGGCGGGAGCTGTACACGGCGTTCTCGGTGTTCGCGGCGGCCTTCGACGAGGTGTGTGCGGCGCTTGACCTGCCGATCGGTGAAGTCCTGGACGATGCCGAGCGGTTGGAGCAGACCGGTTGGGCGCAGCCGGCGATCTTCGCGCTGGAGGTCGCGCTGCTGGCGCTGGTGCGCAGCTGGGGCGTGACGCCCGATGTCGTCGCGGGGCACTCGATCGGCGAGGTCACGGCCGCTTACGCGGCGGGGGTGCTGACGCTCAAGGACGCGGCCGCGCTGGTGGCCGCGCGCGGTCGGCTGATGCAGGAACTGCCCTCGGGCGGTGCGATGCTGGCCGTCGGCGCCGCCGAGGCCGACGTACGGGAGGCGTTCCCGGGGCTGGATGTGGCGGCCGTCAACGGGCCTGCTTCCACGGTGCTCTCGGGCCCCGAGGCCGACATCGACGCGGCCGTGGCGGTGGCGGCCGGGAACGGCTGGAAGACCAACCGCCTCCGGACCAGCCACGCGTTCCACTCGCGCCTGATGGAGCCGATGCTTGCCGAGTTCCGCACGGTCGTGGAGGGCCTGGCCTTCGCCGACCCGCTGCTCCCCGCCGTCTCCACCGTCACCGGAGCGGCAGTCTCGACCGGCCAGTGGACCGACCCCGAGTACTGGGCCGACCAGGTCCGCAAGCCCGTCCGCTTCGCCGACGCGGCCGTGGCCCTGGGCGCCGACCACGTCCTGGAGCTGGGACCGGACGGCGTCCTGGCCGCGCTGGTCGGCGCCGTCCGCCCCGACACCGTGGCGGTGGCCGCGCTCCGCCGGGACCGGTCCGAAACCGCGACGCTGCTGACCGCGCTGGCCGGGCTGTTCGTCCGGGGCCGACAGGTGGAGTGGCGGTCGGTGCTCGGTGACGGGCCCCGTGCCGACCTGCCCACCTACCCCTTCCAGCGGCGGCGCTACTGGCCCCGACCCAGGACCGGCGCGAGCCGGGACGCGATCGGCCTCGGCCTCGCCGAGACCGGGCACCCGCTGCTCGGCGCGGCCGTGGAGGCCCCCGACGCCGCCGCCACGCTGCTCACCGGCTGGCTGTCGCTGCGCACCCACCCGTGGCTCGCCGACCACGTCGTGCAGGGTGGACCCTTGCTGCCCGGCACCGCGTTCGCCGAGATGGCCCGCGCGGCCGGCGAGCGGGCGGGCGTCCCAGTGGTCGAGGAACTGCTGCTCCAGGCCCCGCTGCCGCTGCCCGAGCGCGGCGGGATCCAGCTCCGGGCCACGGTCGCCCCGCCCGGGGCCGACGGCCGGTGCGCGCTGACGCTGCACGCCCGCGCCGAGGACGAGGACGCCTGGACGACGCACGCCACCGGCCTGCTCGCCGCCCCGGACGAGGACCGGGCGCCCACCGAGGTGGACCTGGTCTCCTGGCCGCCGGCCGGCGCCGCCCCGCTCGACCTGTCCGGCTTCTACCCGGCGACGGCGGCCGGCGGGCTCGCCTACGGCCCGGCCTTCCAGGGCCTACGGGGTGTCTGGAAGCGCGGCGAGGAGGTGTTCGCGAGCGTGGAGCTGGACCACCCGACCGCCGGGTACGCGCTGCACCCGGCGCTGTTCGACGCGGTGCTGCACGCGATCGGCGCCGGCGGCCTGTTCACCGACGGCGAGACCCGGCTCCCCTTCGCCGTCACCGGGCTGCGCACGTTCGCCCGGGCCGGTACGCGGCTCCGGGCGCACCTGACCCGGACGGGCGGCGCGGACACCGTACGGCTGCTGCTCGCCGACGAGTCCGGCACGTCGGTCGCCGAGGTCGACGGCCTGGTCCTGCGGCCGGTGGCGGCCGGGCAGGTGGCGCGTGGCGCTGCCGACCGGTTGCTGTACGGGGTGGAGTGGACGGGGCGGGAGCCGGCTGCCCCGGCCGAAGTGTCGGTGGTGATCGCTCTCGGCGATCCGCTGCCGGCCGTCGGGTCTCCGGTGCTGTTGGTGGATGCTTCGGCGGCGGGTGCGGCGTTGGACCGGTCGGCGGCGCTGCTGGCGCTGCTCCAGGACTGGCTGGCCGATCCGGAGTGGGTGGAGTCCCGGCTGGTGGTGCGCACGTTCGGTGCGGTCGGTGACGTGGTCACGGATGCGGACGGTGCCGCCCTGTGGGGCCTGGCCCGCTCGGTGCAAGCCGAGTATCCGGACCGCATCCACCTGCTGGACGCGGCGGAGGACGCCTTCTACGAGGTGCCGCAGGCCGTTGTTCGCGAGGGTGAGGTGCGGGTGCCGCGCCTGGTACGGGTGCCCGCCGAAGGGGAGCCGGTCGGGTTCGGTGACGGCACGGTGGTCGTCACCGGCGCCACCGGCACGCTGGGCCGTCTGATCGCCCGGCACCTGGTGGAGGAGCACGGGGTTCGTGACCTGCTGCTGCTCTCGCGTTCCGGCGGCGCGGTGGAGGTCGAAGGTGCGCGGGTGCGGGCGGTGGCCTGCGATGTCGGCGACCCGGACGCGGTGGCCGAGGTGTTGCGGGGCGAGCCGGTGACGGCGGTGGTCCACACGGCCGGGGTCCTGGACGACGCTCTGCTCGCCGACCTGACACCGGAGCGCCTGGGGCGGGTGTTCCGGGCGAAGGTGGACGCGGCCCGGAACCTCGTGGCCGCGACGGAGGGCAAGGACCTCGCCGCGTTCGTCCTCTACTCCTCGGCGGCGGGTCTGTTCGGCAATGTGGGCCAGGCCAACTACGCGGCGGCGAACGCCTTCCTGGACGCCTACGCGACCGAGCTGCGGGGGCGGGGTGTCCCGGCGCTCTCGTTGGCCTGGGGTCTGTGGGACGGGGGCATGGGTGGTGGGCTCGGCGAGGCCGAGCGGGCGCGGGCCCGGCAGGGCGGCATCCTGCCGCTGACGGCCGAGCAGGGCCTCGCGGCCTTCGACGCAGCCCTCGGCACCGGCTCGCCGCTGGTCGCCCCGCTGGCCCTCGACCGGGCCGCGCTCGGGCAGGCCGCCGCGGCCGGGATGCTGCCGCCGCTGCTGGCGAGCCTGGTCCGGGTGCCGGTCCGCAAGCAGGCCGACACCGCGCTGGGCCGGCGCCTGGCCGCCCTGCCGGCGCCGCAGCGCGAGCGGGCCGTGTTGGACCTGGTCCGGACGCACGTGGCCGCCGTGCTCGACTACCCGGGTCCGGAGGCGGTCGAGGCCGAACGGGCCTTCAGCGAGCTGGGCTTCGACTCCCTCATCGCCGTCGACCTGCGCAACCGGCTGACGGCCGTGACCGGGCTGCGCCTGCCGTCCACGCTGGTCTTCGACTACCCGAACGCGCTGGCGCTGGCCGGCTACCTCGCTTCGGAACTCGCCGGAGCCGTCGAACGGCTCGACGCCGCCGCACCGGCGAGCGCGCCCGGCCGGGCGCTGACCCGGACCGACGAGCCGATCGCGATCGTGGGGATGGCCTGCCGCTACCCGGGTGGGGTCTCCTCGCCGGAGGAGCTGTGGGAGTTGGTGGTGTCGGGTCGGGACGGGGTCGGGTTCTTCCCGGCGGATCGTGGTTGGGACGTGGAGGGCCTGTACCACCCGGATCCGGACCATCCGGGAACGTCGTACACGCGAGAGGGCGGGTTCCTGTACGGCGCGGGGGACTTCGATCCGGCGGTGTTCGGGATCTCGCCGCGTGAGGCGTTGGCGATGGATCCGCAGCACCGGTTGCTGCTGGAGACGTCCTGGGAGGCGTTCGAGCGCGCGGGCATCGATCCGCTGGGCCTGCGCGGCTCCCGCACGGGTGTGTTCGCCGGGGTGATGTACAACGACTACTCGATGGTGCTGGGTGCCTCGGAGGACAGTGCCGAGGGCTTCATGGGCACCGGGGGCAGCATCGCCTCGGGCCGGGTGTCGTACACCTTCGGTCTCGAAGGTCCGGCGGTGACGGTCGACACGGCGTGTTCGTCGTCGCTGGTCGCCCTGCACCTGGCCGTTCAGGCGCTGCGCAGTGGTGAGTGCGATGCGGCGTTGGCGGGTGGTGTGACGGTGATGGCGACGCCGAACACGTTCGTCGGGTTCTCGCGGCAGCGGGGTTTGGCGGCGGACGGGCGGTGCAAGTCGTTCGCGGAGGGGGCGGACGGTACGGGCTGGGGTGAGGGCGTCGGCATGCTCCTGGTGGAGCGGCTGGCCGACGCCGAGCGCCTCGGTCATCCGGTGCTGGCGGTCGTGCGGGGCAGTGCGGTGAACCAGGACGGTGCGTCGAACGGTCTGACGGCGCCGAACGGTCCTTCGCAGCAGCGGGTGATCCGGGCGGCGTTGGAGTCGGCTGGGTTGTCGCCGCAGGACGTCGACGCCGTCGAGGCGCACGGCACCGGCACGACGCTGGGCGACCCGATCGAGGCGCAGGCGCTGTTGGCCACCTACGGCCAGGACCGCGCGGGCGAGCCGCTCTGGCTCGGTTCGGTGAAGTCGAACCTGGGGCACACCCAGGCCGCCGCCGGCGTTGCGGGGATCGTCAAGATGGTCGAGGCGATGCGCCACGGTCGTCTCCCCGGCACGCTGCACGTCGACACCCCGTCGACGAAGGTGGACTGGTCGGCCGGCGCGGTGGAATTGCTGACGGAGGCACGGGAGTGGCCGCAGGTGGACCGCCCGCGCCGCGCGGCCGTGTCGTCCTTCGGGATCAGCGGCACCAACGCCCACGTCATCCTCGAAGCCCCCGAGCCCGCCGAGCCGGTGGCCCTGCCGAGCTCGGCGCTGCCCGTCACCCCGCTCGTGCTCAGCGCAGCCGACCCGGAGGCACTGCACGCCTACGCCGCCCGCCTGCACGGTACTGAGCCCTCGGAGCCGCTGGACCGGGTGGGCCGCGCGCTGGCCGGCCGGACGGTGCTGCGGCACCGGGCGGTGGTTCTCGCGAGCGACCACCTCGCACTGGACCGGGCGCTGGCCGCCTTCGGTACGGACAGCACGTCCCGGCCTGAGGTCCGGGTCGGCGAGGCGCGGCGCGCCTTGCTCGCTGTGGTGTTCACCGGCCAGGGGTCGCAACGTGTGGGCATGGGGCGGGAGCTGTACACGGCGTTCCCGGTGTTCGCGGCGGCCTTCGACGAGGCGTGCGCGGCGCTTGACCTGCCGATCGGTGAAGTGCTGGACGACGCGGAGCGGTTGGAGCAGACCGGTTGGGCGCAGCCGGCGATCTTCGCGCTGGAGGTCGCGCTGCTGGCGCTGGTCCGAAGCTGGGGCGTGAGCCCGGACGTCGTCGCGGGGCACTCGATCGGCGAGGTCACGGCCGCGTACGCGGCGGGGGTGCTGACGCTCAAGGACGCGGCCGCGCTGGTGGCCGCGCGCGGCCGGCTGATGCAGGAACTGCCCTCCGGTGGCGCGATGCTGGCCGTCGGCGCCGCCGAGGCCGACGTACGGGAGGCGTTCCCCGACCTCGACATCGCGGCCGTCAACGGCCCTGCCGCAGTGGTGCTCTCGGGCACCGAGGCCGACATCGACGCAGCGGCAGCATCGGCGGCCGCGAGCGGTTGGAAGACCAACCGCCTCCGGACCAGCCACGCCTTCCATTCCCGCCTGATGGACCCGATGCTCGCCGAGTTCCGCGCCGTCGTGGAGGGGCTGACCTTCGCCGAGCCGCTGCTTCCCGCCGTCTCCACCGTCACCGGCAGCCCGGTGGCGCCCGGTCAGTGGACCGACCCCGCCTACTGGGTCGAGCAGGTCCGCAAGCCGGTGCGCTTCGCCGAGGCCGTCACCGCCCTCGACGCCGCCCGGGTACTGGAGTTGGGACCGGACACCGTCCTCACCGCCCTGGTCGGTGACGTGACGGGGCCGGAGGTCGCGGCCGTCGCCGCGCTGCGCCGCGAGCGCGGCGAGGTCGAGACGCTGCTCACCGCGATGGCCGAACTGTTCGTCCAGGGCCAGGACATCGGTTGGACGGCCGTTCTCGGCACCGGTCCGCGCGCCGATCTGCCGACCTACCCGTTCTCCCACCGCCGGTACTGGCCGCGCCCGCGCACCGGCCCCGCCGGTGACGCCGCAGGGCTCGGCCTGGCCGGCACCGGGCACCAACTGGTCGGTGCCGCCGTCGCCCTGCCGTCAGGGGAGAGCGTCTTCACCGGGCAGCTCTCCGTGCGCACCCACCCGTGGCTCGCCGACCACGTGGTGGCCGGACGCACGGTCGTCCCTGGTACGGCGCTGGTGGAGATGGCCCTCGCCGCCGGTGAGCAGACCGGGCTCCCGCGTCTGGAGGAGTTGCTGCTCCAGGCCCCGCTGGCCCTCGACGACCGGGGCGGGCTGCAGGTCCGGGTCACCGTGGCCGTGCCCGAGGACGGTCGCGGCGCCGTGACGGTCCACTCGCGGGGCGACGACGAGGAGGGCTGGGTGCTCAACGCCTCCGGCCTGCTGGCCGATGAGGCCGCGCCCTTCCCCGACACCGTGGTGACGGGGGCTTGGCCCCCGGCGGGCGCGGAGGAGATCGACGTGACCGGCTTCTACCCGACGGCGGCCGACGCGGGACTCGACTACGGTCCGGCCTTCCAGGGCCTGCGGCGCCTCTGGCGGCAGGACGGGACGGTGTTCGCCGAGGTGGCGACCGAGGAGAGCGCCGCCGGGTACGCGCTGCACCCGGCGCTGTTCGACGCCGCCCTGCACGCGATCGGCGCGGGTGGCGCGCTCCCGGCCGAGGGCGGCGTTCGGCTGCCGTTCGGCTTCACCGGGGTCCGGGTCGAGGGACCGGTCGGTGCCGGGCTCCGGGTCGAGATCGCCCCTGCCCCGGGAACCGACACGGTCCGGCTCACGCTCGCCGATCTGTCGGGCCGACCGGTGGCGGCGGTGGAGGGCCTCAGCCTGCGGCCGGCCGCGCCCGCGCGATTCGGCGGCCTCGCCGACCGGTTGCTGTTCGGGGTGGAGTGGGCGGCGCGGGAGGTGGCCGCCTCATCGGAGATGCCGGTGGTGATCGCTCTCGGTGACGTGCTGCCCGAGCCTGTTCCGGTGCTGTTGGTGGATGCTTCGGCGGCGGGTGCGGCGTTGGACCGGTCGGCGGCGCTGCTGGCGCTGCTCCAGGACTGGCTGGCCGATCCGGAGTGGGCGGAATCGCGTCTGGTGGTGCGGACGTTCGGCGCGGCGGGCGAGGTGATCACGGATGCGGACGGTGCCGCCCTGTGGGGCCTGGTCCGCTCGGCGCAGGCCGAGCAACCGGACCGCATCCACCTGCTGGACGCCGCCGAGGAC